>CAMOWU010000030.1 GCA_946628545.1 uncultured Bacteroides sp.
TTTGACAACAAAATTTAACAATGAGTTGGTGCCTAATCTGCAATGTGGGTTAAGAGTTTCGTCATCTGCGAGCATTGGTCTTCAAAAAAGTAGGAGGTGCGGCATTCCTGCCGCACATATACGTTCGGCAGGAATGCCGAACCTCCTACCGTCAACAATGACATTATACAGGAGTTCACTTGAATAAAAGAATCGTTGTGTATCTACTCTATTTTGTGTCCTTTTTCCCCTTCAAATGCGTTGCAAAAGCGGTTGGCAATGTTTTTTTTGAAACTTTCCATGCGTTTTTTACCCTCTTTATCTTTTTATTTATTATCTTTGCGTAAACGAAGACCAATCCATGCTTTATGCCCAAGATTCTTATTTACATTACTGCAAAAGTTATCTGGCAGTTCCTTTTCTGGAATACTGATTATTATGAAAATCGGGCACATGTCCATGTGGGTAAACGCAATACAGAGCGGCTATGTAAAATCTGGCTTGAACCAGAGGTGGAATTGGCATCTAAAGGCGATTTGACTGATGTGCAGGTAAAGCAAGTTATGTCTATTGCTATAGAATATCGTGAAAAGATGATCAAACAATGGATGCTCTTCAAACAAGGGAAAACGATTCGTATAATCAAAGTAAAGAAATAATTATAGTTATGTATATGACTGAAGGATATTGGAATGTGATTCCGATAATAAAGAAACTCTCGTTCCCACAAAGGGGAAAGTTCCAAGTAGATCTGGTGGATGGTAGGTCTATTGTGATGCCTATTTCTGCTTTTCCTTCCATTAAACGCGTGCCTGTGAAAGAGCGGGAGCACTGGTATCTGATTGGTGGCGGAGTGACGTGGGATTCATGCCCTGAAGTGATTCATATCGAGCAAATACTTGGAAATTATCATAATTATGCTCATGAGGCTGAGCAAACTGATAATAACTGACATTAGATTTATGAAAAGATTTACACTCGTCATATTCCTCTTGCTGACCTGCTGCGTGTCAGCCATATATGCGCAGGACAAAAGCAAGGGAAAAAAACAACGGTCGGCCTTTCTGGAGAAGGTCAAGAAGTTCATCACCTACGATGTCTCCAAACTCGACTCCAACTACATCTCCGTACACGACCATCCCTGGCTCGTCATGATCAACTCTTACGTCAGCAAGACCAATGTCGATATCAAGACACCGCCTATCACTACAACCCCGGCTCTTAGCCATGCTTTGCTCGACCTCATACCGCCTGGAGAGGATATGGGACGACTCAAAATCGACGCTTCAACACCTTACTCATATCGACTGGGTTTCTACCTTAGTTACGGTAAACTCGGAGGAGGATTCAGCAAAGCCCTGACCAGCCACAACGAACAGGAATTCAACTTCAAGTTCAACGGCAATCAGTTTGGAGTGGACTTGCGATTCCACAAGACGAAAAAGATGGAATGCAAGTTCGAGTTTGAGAACATGGAACAGATTATGGACAGGGTGATGGAGGAATTTCTCAGTTTGTCGGAAGAGGAGATGGAGGAGCTGGATGCCAAGATTGAAGCACTCGAGAAGCAAGCGGCTGAGGATGAACAAGTGTCGCAGGACGACCTGCAGATCACATCATTCATCTGCAACATGCACTATGTCTTCAACCACCGCAAGTTTTCCTATGCAGCGGCTATGAAACCAAAAAAAATACAGCTGCGATCGGCTGGCTCATGGCTCCTGGGATCCACCATTTACTACTCGCAGTTCAAGGCGGTGGATCAAGATCTCATCGACTCATTCAACGGCATCAACCGATTCAACTCTTTCTTCCTCGCACTTGGCGGTGGCTATGGCTACAACTGGGTGACATGCAAGAAGAAACTCATGTTCCACGGCTCCATCATGCCCATGCTCATGTACTCACTCAAGAGCGACGCCAAGTTGGCAAACAGCAAAGTGGACGAGCAACAGAAGCAGAGGGTCAAGGCGATTACTGACAACTACCTCGGAGGAAACTCACACTTCACCTTCGCTGGGGTGGCAAGGGCATCCATCGTCTATCAGATGAACGAAAGGTATGTCGCTGGAGTCGATGGCACTTTCGACATCTTCAAGATCGGACGAAAACCTCGCTACGAAACGCTGGCCCGCGACCTCATCCTGCACGCCTACGTCGGCTACCGCTTCTAATACTCCCCAATCCCGACGTTGAACGACTCCCCTCCCATCTAAGGGGAAAGGCTACGGGTAGGCGACGGAACGTCGGGAATGGGGCAGGGGTGGGGTGATGAACATCAAATTAAATATCTGCATCTGGCCAGGGTGCCTACCCCCCCCTGCGTTTGTTGAGGTCGTGTGCCCCGCCGTTTTGCGGCGGGTGTCATCGTCTGAAGAAAGCGAGGCGGGTGTCATCACAAAAATCAAAAAACAACCTTTTACTTATATTTATTATGAAGATTATCAATTTTGCAGACACAAAAACAGTCATCAATCAGTATGTGGCAGAACTGCGCGACGTCAGCGTACATGGCGACCGCGCGCGTTTCCGCCACAACCTGCAGCGTATCGGCCAACTCATGGCATACGAGATCAGCAAGACGCTCAACTACTCTGAAAAAAACGTCACAACACCGCTCGGAACTGCTATGGCTAACACACACGACGACAAAATCGTGCTGGCCACTATATTCAGAGCAGGACTGCCCTTCCATGCCGGATTCCTCGACATCTTCGACAAAGCGGGCAACGCCTTTGTTTCGGCCTACCGATACTACAAAGACAAGGAAGGCATAGATGTGGGCATCAAAATCGAATACATCGCATCGCCTGCACTCGACGGTAAGACACTCATCATCGCCGACCCCATGCTCGCCACTGGAGGAAGTATGGAACTGGGTTATGAGGCGTTCCTCACTAAGGGAACACCTGAAACGGTGCACCTCTGTTGTGCCATTGCTTCTAAGAAGGGAGTGGAGTATGTCAAGAAAGCCTTCAAGGACAAACCCAATTTCTACCTTTGGTGCGCTGCTATCGACCCCGACCTCAACGAGCATTCTTATATCGTACCAGGATTGGGCGACGCTGGCGACCTCGCCTACGGAGAAAAGATTTGAACCAACCACCAGCAAGGGCATTATCGCCTTTCGCTCCGAATGGGAATAGTCGCTTCTCCCTACCACTCCAAGTAGTTCTCTATGCCGTAACAGTGTTGCGGCACTAAAACAACATCAATTACTATGGCAGCAGAGCAGACCACCGACCTTCAGCAGTTCCAACTCAACTACCCTTGCACCACGCATGTCTTCAACTCCGTAGGTTTCTCCACGCTCAACGAGGACAAGTGCGATGAACTGCGGTGTCTGGAATTTAAGGACCACAAACCACGCATGGGCATCACCCTCGGACTGCGCGGCAGTCTGCTCTGCTCGCCTTTCAGCGCGCCTTTCGGCGGATTCGTCTTCGCAAACCCCGACACACCGCTCGAAATGGTCGATAAGGCGGTCAAGTCGCTCATCAGGTATGCCGACCTCCACCGCCTCTCTCTCCGCATCACTCTGCCGCCGGCTTTCTACCATCCACAACTCATCAACAAACAGATATTCTGCCTTACCGCCAACGGATTCCGACAGATCTACAACGACGTCAACTTCCATTTCGACCTCACCTCTTTCGAGGACTACACCACCATCCTGTGGCGCAATGCCCGCAAAAACCTGCAACGGGCCCGACGCGAACCCTTTGTATTCAAAAAAGCGCAAAGCCAAGAGGAAATCATCGCAGCCTACAACACCATCCAGCAAAACCGCAAAGCTAAGGGCTACCCGCTGAAGATGTCGCTCCAGCAGGTGCTCGACACCATCAACGTCATTCCGGCGGATTTCTTCAACCTCTCCATCAACGGAGCCAATGTGGCGGCGGCTCAGGTCTTCCATGTCGCCGATGGCATCGTGCAAGTCATCTACTGGGGTGATGCACCTGGATTCGAGAACTACCGCCCCATGAACTACCTTGCCGCCAAGGTGGTGGAGTATTACAAGAAAGCGGGAATCAGAATTGTGGATGTTGGACCTTCATCCCAGTTCGGAGTACCAAGCATCGGACTTTGCAATTTCAAGGAAAGCATAGGCTGCAAAGTCGAAAGCAAATTCACCTTCGAATACAACCCCAAACCCTAAACCTCCCCTCCCATCGGTTCCTTTCCGCGTCCGTTGAGGTCGTGTGCCCCGCCGTTCTGCGGCGGGGGTAATCAACCAGCCCACATCCACATCATCACCACAACCACCTGGTGCAGCAGTTGGTCAAGCCCGTAGGCCATCCAATAAGGCTTGCGCCCGCGGTCCGCTAAAATAGGAAAGTGCAACGACGCCAGTGTCTTGCTCACGTCGATCACAAAATGTGTCGCCACCTCAAAACCCACCAGCCAAAGCGCATCACCCATTTCCACGCCGCTGATGAAAAGGCAAACGCCCATCAGCGAACCATGCACACAAGCATGTTGCAAAATAGGCAGTAAACGCCTGCCGTCGGCCTTTGCGCGGATTAGCGACGGAAAGGTCAGGCAATAGTCGGCCAAGTAGTGGCAAACCAAAAGCGACAAAAGAAGATAAATCGAACTCATAATGCAAAATTACCCCAAAAACCATAATTCTTGATAATATTTTCTGAAAACCTTGTGTGTTTTTGTCTAAAAATTCTTAAATTTGCAATTTAGATGCCTATAGACATATACTGAAGGCATATATTCCTACAGCATATCCTAATTGCGATACAATACATTAAATATAAAATATGGATAACAATTCATCTGATGGTGATGCTGCCCAAACTGTAGCCAACACCGACAACCATCCTAACACGGGAATTTTCAATGCACGTGAACTTGGCGTGCCTAAGATGGGACTCTTAGGACTGCAACACCTCTTCGCCATGTTCGGAGCAACAGTACTCGTTCCAGTCATCACAGGACTGCCCATACCAACTACACTCCTGATGGCCGGCATCGGTACACTCATCTTCCACCTCATCACTAAACTTCGTGTTCCGGCATTCCTCGGCTCCTCTTTCGCTTTCATCGGCGGATACGAGGCTGTCAAGAGCATGGGCATGGAAATAGGCATGTCGCAGACACTCGCGCTCGACTACGCTTGCGTCGGAATCTTCTGCGCCGGTATGGTCTATTTCGTTCTCGCCGGACTGATCAAACTTTTCGGAAGCCGCAAGATTCTGCGTTTCTTCCCACCCATCGTCACAGGACCTATCGTTATCGCTATCGGACTGACTCTCTCTGGTAGCGCCATCAGCAACTGCACACAGTCGTGGCCCATAGCCATACTGGCTATACTCATCGTTATCGTGGCAAACATCTGGGGAAGGGGTATCCTCCGCATCGTGCCTATCCTGCTCGGTGTCATCGGTTCATACATCGTGGCTGTCTGCTGTGGCATGGTTGATTTCAAGGAGTTCAACGAAGCGGCATGGTTCGGACTGCCTTTCCAGCGTGAGACAACCGTGCTGGCTGTATTCGACAATACCAACTGGGACTTCCTCCTCTCGGCTGTCATCGCCATTGTGCCGATCGCTTTCGCTACCATTGTGGAGCATATCGGCGACATGTGCGCCATTTCTTCCACCACTGGCAAGAACTACCTCTACAACCCCGGACTACACCGCACACTCACTGGCGACGGTGTGGCTACTGCTTTGGCTTCACTCTTTGGAGCGCCTGCAAACACCACCTACGGCGAGAACACGGGAGTGCTCAACCTCACTAAGGTCTTCGACCCACTGGTGATACGCATAGCGGCTTGTTTTGCCATCATTCTGTCTTTCAGCCCAAAGTTCGCGGCACTCATACACCTCATGCCTGCTGCCACCATCGGAGGTGTCTCGCTCATACTCTACGGCATGATATCGGCTGTCGGTATCCGTAATCTCGTCGAGAGCAAGACCGACTTCTCCAAGTCGCGCAATGTCATCATCGCTGCGCTCATTCTCGTCCTATCCATCGGCATCAAGTACGGAGCCGACGACAAGGTGATGATTGGAAACATCGGATTCTCCGGACTCGCCATTGCTGCTCTCGTGGGAATCATTCTCAATGCTATCATACCTCCTGGAGTGAAGGCTAATGATGAGACCGACCTGAAGATTGATGAAAACAAAAGCAAGCAAAAAGTCATCATTTGAGAATCTGAAACCATTATCCCGCAATTTTCGATTTTCAAGATTCTTGAATAGATATGGAATTGATCATCATTTATGTAGTGCTGACGGTACTGATATCGGCGATGTGCTCCGTTCTGGAGTCTGCCCTGCTTTCTACGCCTATTTCCTACGTCACCACCCTTGAAAGTAAGAACCATCCGAAGGCTAAGCGATTGCGTCTCTACAAGGACGACATCGACCGTCCTATCTCTGCCATACTCACTCTCAACACTATTGCCAACACGGCTGGTGCCGCGCTCGTAGGAGCACAGGCAACACAGGTCTTTGGCAATGCATACGTAGGACTGGCATCGGCTGTCTTCACACTGCTCATACTCATATTCTCCGAAATCATACCCAAAACCATTGGGGCGGAATACTGGCGAAACATCATCTTGCCGGCTTCATCCATCATACGAGTGCTCATCTTTATCACTTATCCGCTCGTCCTCTTGCTCGAGTGGATCACAGGACTCGTCACATCCGACAAACGTCCTGCGGCGGTCAGCCGTGAGGAGGTGTCGGCCATTGTCACTGTAGGTGCAGAGGAAGGGGTGCTGGAGAAGAAGGAGAACAAGATGATACAGCATCTGCTCAAACTCGACGAGATCACAGCCGAGGAAATCATGACGCCAAGTGTCGTTGTCGATCTGGTCAACGAGAAAATGACGGTACGCGATTTCTACAAGAAAGAGGAGTACAGCAAGCACTCGCGCATACCAGTCTATACCGACACCGACGACTACGTCTCTGGCTACGTGCTCCGTCAGGCGGTTCTCGAACGTCTGGCTGAGGATAAGTTCAACACCAAACTCTCCGAACTGGCGCGCCCCATCCTCACTTTCGAGGAGGAGACACCCGTCTCAGAAATTTGGGAAAGCCTGTTGGAGAAGAAAGAGCAGATCTCAGCCATCATCGACGAATACGGAGGTTTCCGAGGTCTCGTCACCATGGAGGATGTCATCGAGACCATGCTCGGTTTCGAGATTGTCGATGAGCGCGATTCCGTCGTCGATATGCAGGAGCTCGCCATCCAGCAGTGGCAGAAGCAGAAGCGCAAGATCCACCGCCGTCCATCCACTCCAGCAGATACCACCCATAGCGACAATTAATTGGAAGTTCTTCCTATTGAGCATTGATATCCGCACAAATCATTTCAGCGCAAAAATCTGTGAAATCAATCCGCGAAATCAGCGAGAGAAATCATTATTCTCGCAGATTTCGCGGATTTCACAGATAATCACTATTTCTGTTTTTGTAGATTGCAGAATCTGCCTTCTGTTTTTTTCTTAACCCTTAACAGATTGAAGGGTTATGGATTATTTTGGCTAATTGTATCTTTCTTAACTCTTAACTCTTAATTCTTAACTAAAAAAACTATTCCACGCTCAGCTCCAGCACCCTTGTCGTCGAAACCTCATCCACACGGTAATGCTCCGAGATGCGCTCGCCCACAATCCATGCGATGTCCGTACCCGACAGCAGCACTTTCTGGTGCTCCTTCTGGAACCTGTTCAACTTTCTTTCCGTCAGGAAATCGCTCACCAACTTCAGATCCCCCTTCAGACCAAACGGAGCGAACGAGTCACCGTTCTTCACCGTCCTCAACTTCAGAGGCAACGTCAGCTTGTCGTAGTCCAGATAAGCATGATGGCGGTCGGTGTTGATCTTCACGTCCTCTATATACACCACCCTGTACTTGAGCAAACCCAAGTCGCGGATAGCAAACTCACCCTCGTCGCCACCAATCTCCAGCGTACGCTCCATCTCGTCGGCTTTCAGACGCGTAGGTTCGATGATGATTTCCGTGCGGTCGATCAGCAGACGCTGCTTCGGAGTAGAGAACATCTTGCCCACCTCAGTCAGCGAAGCGAAGATACTCAGTTCCTGGGCGTGGTTGAACCCCAATGGATAGATAATCTCGTGAAGCACCGAACGGGGCGACACCTGATGAAGCATCGAGTTGATGTTGATCTTCACGATGTCGTTCTCCTTCACCGAACACTCAGCGATGCTCTTCTGCATGGCGTCCTCGTAGATTTTGCACACCTCGCGCATGTTGTCCATCGACTGGGCGATATTGGCAGAAGCCGACAAGTTGATTGAATTCAACACGGGCATCACGTCCAGACGGATCTTGTTGCGGCTGAACACATCCTCCCTGTTGCTGCTGTCTTCCACAAAATCCTGCTCATGACGCTCCAGGTAGTAGAGGATGTCGCTGCGGCTGATGCAGAGGAATGGACGAACCACACGGCCGTTCTTGGGAAGGATGCCACGCATACCGCGGATGCCGGTGCCACGAACAAGGTTCAGCATCAGCGTCTCCACGTTGTCGTCCCTGTGATGGGCAGTCACGATGGCCTGGTCGCCAGTCTCGTCGAGTACCTCACGGAAATAAGTGTAGCGTTGCTCACGGGCGGCTATCTCGATGCTGATGCCCATCTTCGAGGCGAAGATGCCCGTCTGGAAGTCGCGCTTGAACAAACGAATGCCCATTTTCTGGCACAGGTCCGTCACAAACTCCTCGTCCCGCATACTCTCCTTGCCGCGGAGGTGGAAATTGCAATGGATGGCATCGCACTTGTAACCCAGGCGAGTCAGCATCAATAGCATACATACCGAATCGGCGCCGCCACTCAGGGCTATCGCCACTTTCTTATCCTTGTCGAGAAGGTTGTTCAGTTCGATGAACTTACTCACCGTCTTCTCTATCGTCGAGATGTCTTGCATGTCTTTGGTCTAATCTTGTTGTTTTTCTATAAACTTAAAAGTCTTCGATATCTTGGGACAGTCTTGTCATTATACAAACGACCGTCAACATCTTTGTGCACGACGGCCGTCACACTTTCCCTTTCAAAAACCTATGCAAATGTAGTGTTTTTGCACAACTCCACAAACTCTTGTGCAGGTTTTTTTCCTATAAATGCACATTTTGACTACTTTTTGAGCATAATGGCCAAAAAAATACTTAAAAAGCCCATGCTTTTCTTGGTCACGTGAACCAAAAGTTATAATTTTGCATTCGGAAATCGGGACAACACCTGCCTTTAGTTCCAGATGTTCAATTCTCCTTTTCCCCCATATCACACTTTTGGTGCCTTGGATGAGTGGCTTAGTCAACGGTCTGCAAAACCGTCTACAGCAGTTCGAATCTGCTAGGCACCTCCCCAAAAGGAAGCTCCCCGAGCTTCCTTTTTTCATTCCCCAACTCCCCTCCCATCTAAGGGAAATGGCTACGGGTAGCACAAAAACTCCCCTCCCATCTAAGGGGAGGGGTAGGGGTGGGGTGTTTTCCCATCATCACACCAACTCCCATCTAAGGGGAAAGGCTACGGGAAAGGCTACGGGAAAGGCTACGGGTAGGCGACAGAACGTCGGGAATGGGGTAGGGGTGGGGTGTCCCTCCCATCATTGCCTGTAGGGACGCGACGTGTCGCGTCCGCATCCCCCCATAACATCCTCCTCTACCCTTCCTCCTCATTGCTAATGTTTGAGTAGTATTCGTAGAACAGTTCAGGAGTGGCGAGAGGTGTATGTTCCAGCAGGTTGATAGCAGCAGCATACAGCTCATTGTAGTAATCCTCATCCAGCCCGTCCCATAAGCCAGATTCCACCACCAGTTGATCAGGAGTGCACGACGGATAACTCATTGTCAACATCGTTTAAAAGGTTGCTATCAATAGATTGTTCAGATATGGATGTGACGAAAGATTCGTCTTCCACTTGAAGGCGACCATGTCCAAATTGATTGGCGATAGTGTTTAGTTGATGAAATGTTTCCATGTTTCATAAGAAAGTGAATTTTGTGTTATATTTATGCAAACTGCGCTTTATTCTGCATATATGACTGGTTTTATGTATATTTTCTCGTTGTTTTCTGTATAAATGTTTCCTTTTTCGAGTCCGATGAAACAAAATCAAACAATTTAACATTTATTAAGAAACAATGTCTTCACTTGACTTCAACGGTAGAGTCTGCATCTGCTGTGTTGCAAAATTAGCGATTCTGATTGAGAGTTGAAAGTTTTGGTAAAACGAATTCGTGTTTTTGGTGAATGAATTTAAGAATGCAAAAAGCGGAAGCTGCTAACATCTTCCGCTTCTCACTCTACTATTGATTTGCGTTTCAGCTGTTACTCATTAGTCAGCCGTCTTCATTCATTGAATATCTCTTTTGTCTTCTCTTCGCCAAGATACTTCTCCAGCTCCTTCCAATCCTTGTCGTACTTAGGCTTGTTGTAGTGGGACTTGATACGACGGACGGTGTTGATGAGAGCTTCTTTCTCTTCGTCGGTAAGTTCTGTCCTTCCTGCATCCTTAAGCCATTTCTTTACCTTGTCATTACAAACCTTCAGATTCTTGATCTTGAAATCACCTTCGTTAGGCCCAATAGTGAATTTTTCGTCTAAAACTGTTGTAAGACCTGCTTCTATCTTGTTTATTCTTTCTTTTTCTCTTTCTTCCTCTTCTTTTTTCTTTGTTTCTAACTCTATTTGAGCAATTCTATCTGTTAACATGACTATTTTAGACTGCTCAATTTCGAAAGGTAAGTTGCGATTGATTAATTTAACCTTTATGTCCTCATAGATTCCTTGAGCGTCAATTAGGTCGTTCACATCATTGGATGTTTCTTTTGTTTCTGCTTTTGCATAATCATTGGCTATGCTGGCACGAAAAGCCAAAAGGTTGATGTTTTCTCTTGTTTTTTTGGCTTTGTTGAGCAACTCCTTGATTTCGTCTGTTTCTGTGAGACCAGATGAAAGACACCAATCCTCAATTTTCTTGAGATCTTCCTTGGCTTCATCATTTTTGCCTTCAGTAAGGAGCCTGTCAACGATTTCAAACATTGAATGGCAACAACTGGTAAGGATTGTTTTCTTATTTTCGTTGAGCGCTTGTTCTGTCTTAGCCTTTATGTCTCTGATTTCCTTAACACCACAAATAGTGGCATTGGAACATAGGGAGATGATGTCATTGTAGGCTTTGATGGCTGAAAAATAGTTGCATTGGTTCATATTATGGCGTACTTCATCTTTCAACGAATCGTATTTGCTCTTCACTTCAGCTATTTTCTCCATTTTACCAAATTCATTAGCTTTCTCTCCAATGGACAGGAAATCATCTTCACTCAGCAAAGTTCTCACTTTGTTAACATCCAGTTCCATGAGTTGTTCGAACACATCCCTCTTCTTAGATCCCATATACTCACTGAGTTTCATGATTCGGAGAGTTTCTAACTCATGATCGCTAGTAATGTTGACAAGTTTCTTCAGCTGTTTGCTTTCGTTCCATTTGAAAGGCTTCTTCCTTCCCATGGTGAAGATATTCATCGTCAGTTCGAAATCACGGAGGTATTCATCCACACTTTTCTTTAGGCCTTGGAGTTTGATGTCTGCGTGTCCCAGTTTTCCATAGCCGAAATTCTTCGCCTGTCCGATAGTGTGGAAAGATGTCATCGTCTTATGGAAAGTCAGGGCGGAGAGGATTGCGCCTATTTCCATGGGACGTAAGTTGTGGACATTGATTCTGAAGTTGAATTTTTGTCCTGTCGGAAGGCATCTCAATGTGCTTTTTACATTATCATTATTTTCGTTTTCTTCTTGCAACGTTGTGGTTTCACCAGATTTGAACACTCTGTAAAATTTTCTTCCAGCAATGGCTTGAGCATTATCGTAGTTCTTGTATGGAGAACGATCCTGTTGGATGTATAGAGGGTAATACGATGCTTTGGGCTGTCCCAGTAGCAATTGCTTTATCTGAAGTTGATTGTCTTGAATGATAGAATTGCAGAAAGCATTTCCTATTTGAACTCGTCCTTTCAAAGAGTTGTCTTTTTCTGCTGTTCCAAAGATCGTTTCTGTTAGGTCGAGTGCTTTTGGATTGATAGTTTGTTGGAAGCCTACGATTTTCTTCACGTCATGCTGATATGGATAGCGGAAGTAACGTGTTAGTCCAATATGTTCTATGCGTCTGTTTTCTTCTATATAAAAGACTGCGACTCTTTCTGTCTTCATGTATTTCATGAAATCTTCAAAGTGAGGCGACGAATCATACACATTCTCGAATCTTCTTTTCACTTCTTTATCTATCTCAGTTTTTTTACTTTCGTCGGCAGCAGTGAAAAGATATTCGTGTGCTTTTCCCCTTTCTAATGTGTTGCGCATATAACCTGTGCAAACAAGCCTGTAACTCTTACCGTCTTTTGTGTATTCAGGATACAGTTCTCCATTACCAACGAGTCCCCTATTGACTTCCCAAGGCGATTTCTTATTCATACATCTCCTGTATGATGTATTATATGACGAATGAGTCAAATCGCTGATTTTTTCTTTGATAAATCCATCTTTACAAGGGTAAAGATACATGGTCTCTCCTTTCAATTCCAGCCATCCTGCTTTGACTTTACCTTCTTGCATTTTTTCTCCGTAACTTATCCCCTCAGGAGTACGTATTCCCACTTCCCTGTGTCCAAACCATCTGTTGGTGTATTGTTGCATTTTGCCAAAAGACATCACTTCCATGGTGGCGCGTAGCATGCCCTTGATGCTGCTGCCTGGTATGTAGTATAGTTTCTGTCCGTTTGGCATGTTGATATGAGCGGAATAGGATGTTTTTTCTTTAGCCCCCGATTCCTGTCCATCACGGGTAAATAACGGCGACACGTTTTCCACGGTCACTTCGATAGTTCCGTCTTCACTGTCGCTGAAGGGGGCGTCCTGTGAGACCTTTTCTCCCCATTCAGGATAGTAGATGTCCTCGTTTAGAGGCACGAAATTATAAGGTGATGTGATTATCATATTTCTTGTCCTCCTTGTTGATTGTTTTCAAATCCTACAAATACAAGTTTGTCGGGCACCAGCGTAATCATGCCCTCACAAAGCTCGTCCTTCTCTTCTTTCCAGAATTGCATGAACTTCAATAGACGAACACCCTCTAAACGGTGTGGAATGAAGGTCTTTTGGGTGATGGTGTCTGAATTCTTTAGATCCTCATCTGTAAGTGTGTAAGTCTTGATGATATATTTCCCATCCACAAACTTGATACTGATTGAAGTCAGTGTATCTTTATTCCACAGGTTGCCCTCAATGATAAAGGGGGTCTCATCGTCATTTAAGTTGATGCAGAATTCCTTATCGCCTTGCAAAACTTCAGGTTTTTGCTGATCGCTCTTCCATAAGTAACCTATGTATTTGGCCGTTTTTATTTCGTGTGTCATAACATTTGTCCGTTTTTAGTGAGACTTCCTGTGAATATACCATTGCCTCGGTTGGTGCCACCACCCAAAGGTAACAGTCCGTTGCAGATGTCGAGAAGTGCCTGCTCCAGTGCCTTTTGGATTGTTCCGTTGCTTGGAAAACTTTCTTCAGTGTAGGAAAAGGCCGTCGTCTTGACTTGTACCTCTAACTTGTAAGACTTTCCACGTCCGTTGATGACCTTCTCCGTGAACAATGCTCCATCGATGCTGCCACCTGTGAAACGGTCGATGGAAACGTGATTGACAATTTTCTCACTACCATCTTCAAAAACATCGCTAATCATCACATTGCCACGGGCTATCTTATTGTCATCGGAATAGCCGAACAGCGCTTTGACAGCGGGATTCTCATTGCCAACAAGGGATTTCTCCCCATCTCCATCAGCATAACGATGGTTTAGTTTGTTCCAGTGGTAGACTACTCGATGTGCAATGGCTCCTTTCACTGATGTTGCGGGAATGAGCACCTTGCAATTCTTGAACTCAGGCTTGTCGTCTTTCCATACCACTATCTGCTCGCTGACGGGTGTCATGTCGGCTTCTTTGTCGCCGAAACCAGAGGAAAAGAGGAAAAAGTCGTCAGCCTTCAAGTCCAGTATATAAGTGGTCCAACTATCATCGGAAATCGCTTCAACTCCGAAAGGTTTGTAACCTTCCCAAGTCTCCTTAAGTGAGGCGTTTTTCTTCAGGTAAAGGTTCATATCATTCGAACGTCTCAAATCAAGGTTGCGGTATTGGATGTCGATAACCTCAATCTTTCCGAATCCACTTCGGGTGCCACCACCAATGCGGAAGGAAGAGCCTTTCAGCATTCCTAATAAGGTCTGAATCAATTCCGTGCGGTCATTGCTTGAAAGCAATTCCATTTCGAACACAAAACGACTGCCTTTATAGACCACCTGCTCGTCGAACTTGCCTGCATTTTCTGCTACCCCCTTATCCGACATCCTCACATGTTGGCGTATGGGGAGGTTTTGATACTGAGCGTAGAAAGGATCGTGAAAGTCGATGTCTTGCAGACCGTCCAGTGCTAATCCTTCCTTCCCGATGAGAATGGCGTCAGTGATGATCAGTTCCGAGCCTTGCCCTTCTTTACCTCTTTGGAATCCGAAAAGACTGTTCGTGTTCTTTTCGTCATGCTTCTCGCTGTAGGCTCCGCGCAGAACACCTGTGATTGACGTGCCTGGGATGAAAGGCATATTGTTCGTATCACGCACAACCAATGCATCGGTCGTGATGTCTTTCTCGCCGTTGCCTACTGCCAAGGGAGTCTCTGCCTCAATGGTGATGCGAGCCAGTTTGCGGAAAGTGTATTTTGTTTTTCTCATTTTTTCTCATTGCTTTTTTTCGCCATTTCTGACGCAAGGTTAACTACTGCTGTTGCAACAATATCGACAGGCTCACCGTCGTACTTGTATGCATAGACTTCTTCTATCCACTTTTTAAGGCTATCTTTTCTTCCTCCCGAAGCCCATTTGTTTTGAGCTACACCATGGCTGAGGTAAGCAATGTCTTTTATCTTAAATGTAGAGTCGTTGGTGACATAAGCAATGTCTTTTATCTTAAATGTAGAGTCGTTGGTGACAGTGGCATTACGTTCGTACTTTTTCTCATTTGAGAACAGCATCAACTGAATTTCATCATAGTTGTTGCACCGCATAGCTATGCTACGGATTTTTCCCCATTGCGAGGCGAAAGCAGAACCGTTGAATTTTTTCTCATTTATTTTTACGAATTCATTGACTTTCATGAAGATGAATTGTTCTATGTGCTTTTCTTTTTGTTGGGTATGGATATAACGAAGTAAGCGAGTTGAGATGTTGCGGATTGGTAGAAGACGTGTCAATTTAGTTTGCTCCCTTCCCTTAAAGGAGTAGAGTGTTTCCCCGTTAGTATTTGCTTTACCTTTCAGAAAGTCTGGATTATAAATCACGTGGCCGAATCCCTCGTTTTTATAACTACCCTTGTAAGTCGAAGTCATTGGCGACGAAACGCTTTTTATTTCTACCACGAATACGCTTCCCTTTTCAATGCCGCATCGGTCGGTGTCACGGTTCTGACGCTTGAAGTTCCATGGCGAGTATTGGAATGTTCTTATTTGTGTCTTTTCCCAGTCAATTCTACCACCTTCAACTCCTAAGTCAGATGCTTTGGGTCGGAATGTGGGCTGACCATTTTCATCGAGAAAGATAAGGCGAGAGTCAGCATAGACGCAGACGTATTGTTTACCGTCAATTGTAGTGGTCGATGATGTGGAGGAGGGTTGGCTGAATGTGTCGGGGGTAATCTCTACGAGTCCGTACTGGGCCGTTCGTGAACGTCCAATATGGCGAATCCCTTCGAGTTTCTCTTTAATCTTACCGGCCAGCTTCTCGTTATCTATTTCCACTTCAAAAAAGAACTCCGTTCCTGCGTTGATGGATTCATATCCATACATTTTTGCATCCTCCGAACGGAGTAGGTCACTGTCGTAGGCCGACTTGATGGCAAAGGATTTGTCCACAGCCACAGGCCTTGCTTCATTGTCTGTGAAAGCATAGAAACCTGTACGGCATTGCTTCAGTTGCTGGGGATTGCCGTCTTGTTCATTATCCCGTTCACGTGAGTAAAGATGATGGATGTAAGCTTTTTCGCTCACTTTTTTCATTTTGGGGTAATAGATGGATGCGGGAATCCGAAGTGTGCGTGTGCCATTGGATGCAGGGTGGGCATCACCGAATCTAACCCGGCCGCTATGGAAAATCTCCATCTGTTCTTCAACGGAGAAGGTGTTGTATGATGAAGCCACAATACCGAGGAAATTATTGCCAGGAATGAAGTCAAGACTCTCTTGGCTGCCCTCGGTGGCGGCTTTGATATTGAGAATCACGTCGCTTTTCAGTGTGCATTTGAATTGAAGTGTCTTCATGATTTGCCTCCTTTCTTTGTTTCTGTTGTTTCCACTATCGTCAGTTGGCAACGTCCCATCCCTCTGTGGCGATCCAGTCCCATGCGCTTAATCATCGCAAGAACTTTTCCTGTGAGTTCGGTCGTCTCGTCTGGCAAGTTCAAAATCTCAGCCTCTAATGAGCAGGGAACGACCACTTGTATGCGCCTCAGACTGTGTTCGTCTGCCACTCCGTCTTTACCTATGGCGGTAGATGATGCCGTTTGATACAAGAACTCTTGAGCCTTGCATCTTACGATTTCATTGTATTCTGTTGGGCATAGTGTGGCATTGGAGAAGAATGCAGTGCCCTTCTTGAAGTCGCCTTTATCATCCAAATTACCGAGGAA
Source organism: uncultured Bacteroides sp. (assembly GCA_946628545.1). Classification (GTDB taxonomy): domain Bacteria; phylum Bacteroidota; class Bacteroidia; order Bacteroidales; family Bacteroidaceae; genus RUG11857. Next base: position 16,702 of record CAMOWU010000030.1, read on the forward strand.
GTTAAGGACTGATGCCTCGCATTTCTCTCCTTCATCTGATAGGGTAAGGTAGTCTTCCAGTGCTTCACGGAAAAGGCCTTTCAATGTCTTGCCTGGGATGAAAGGCATGCCGTTTTTGTCTTTTACCACAAGTGCATCAACATCGGAACCAGCAGATAAGCCAGAGCCGCAGTGCCAACGAGAGAAGAATTCTATTTTGTACCTGATGTTCTTCATATCTTAATGATTATTATTTCGTTTGTTGAGTGTTGATGGTGTGCAGGGTGAGGATGTCTTGTGCAGGATAGCATTTTTTTCCTTCATGTTCCTCTCCCTGCAAGGCATTTCTCATCTCTCCCTGCAAGGCATTTCTCACTAATGTTTCCATTGACTTGGGAACAATGGTCAGTATTCTTTCCTTTCGCTGTTCGGCTTGTCCCACATCGTCATGGAGAATCGTTATCCATTGGCGTAAACTGCTCTTGGCGGCATTGCCTTCTTTTCCGACGAGTTTCTCTGCTTGTTGTTGCAACTTGTCGATTGTCCAGCGGCCTTCCATACTATGAAGGTAATAAGGACCGAATTCAAAGGAATGTTCATTGACCTGCATATTGCTTATTTTCAGATAATATGGTCCTGATTCGACTGTTTGGTCGTCAAGTGGCGACTCTTCCTTATGAAGGTAATAGGGACCCGACTCAAAAGATTGTCCTTCCTGCCGTGCCTTTTCTTTGTGAAGGTAATAAGGACCAGGCTCAAAGTGTTGCTCTTCGGATGATGCTGTCTCTTTATGAAGGTAATAGGGACCAGATTCGAAAGGATCATCTTCGGTTGTAGTCTTTTCTTTATGAAGGTAATAGGGACCCGACTCAAAAGTCTGTTCTTCCTGCCGTGCCTTTTCTTTGTGAAGGTAATAAGGACCGAACTCAAGTGAAAGACCATCTTGAGGAGTCTTTTCTTTGGCAAGTATCTCATTGTAATCTTCAACGAAACTGCTCTGAACTTTGTGGAATGCGAGACAAGATGGAGGCAAGCCGTTAACAAGGTGTTCTTTCTTTTTTGCATCTTTCTTTGCCACATTACAGAGTGTTTCTGCCAAATTGTAGCCATAGTAGAAGGGATAAGACGACTTGATGTAGGCTATGCCTGCACAAGCCGTCAGCTGATGCCCCATAGCCTTGGTTTCTTCCTCGAAGAACTGCATAAATAACTTGGCATAAGGAACGGCCAAATCGCCACGGGTGATGATGGTCATGTCATCGCCGCTGAGTACAATAGGACGGAGAGGAATCTTTTTCTTATTATCTACGAGATGATATTCTTCGTTCAGTTTTTTGAATGTTCTTTGTGCAGCTTTCTTAACGGCATTATCAAGGTTCTCGGAGAACTCGTGCAATTTACCTGGTTCTTTTCCAATCCGTGAGACAATTTGCCCTAATCCGTTCCCATCGGCATGAATGATAGCAATCCAGTCGTTGTTACCTGTCATTTCTTCAATGTTGAATGCCACGTTTTTGTAGCTCAGCTCCCCGATAGCCTCGCCAAAACTATAGCGACACAACTTAAATGTTGCTTTTGCTTTCTCTTTCTTTCGATACGTGCCTTCGTCTATGTATTCACCATCCTTTACAGCCACGGCAGGCAATCCCGTTTTGCGGGAGCGTTCCATTGCCATCAGCCCTGTGGTGAGCGAAGGCATAGGGCGATTGCGCTGGGCACGGAGCCTGCTCTCCAACTTCTCTACAGCACTGGCGAAGTCATCATCGTCGTAAGCCACGACGGCTTGGCTGATAGTGATGCCTGGAGCTTTCTCCATAATGGTTTTAGGAAAGTACTTGACGACCTTTTCACATAGTGCTTTATTTTTTTCTTCGTAGAGGCATTTCACGTTTCCAGCGGCACCGACAATAAGTTCTCCTCCTTTAGAAAAAGGCTCGAAATCACTGGTACAGACCCGCTCCACAATCTCACTGGCACCGATGATGTCTTGAAGTTCGTTGGTCTGGAAAATGAAACCTTGTATTCCTTGTACTGATGCACCGTATAAATACTTTGTCATATCTCTGTAGTATTAAGGTTATTCGTTAACTCGCCAAAATTATGAAAAAAATCAATATCACAATACTTTTTGGTGGAAAATTTTGTGGATTTTGTTCTTTTTTTTATTTTTGCACACGTAAATTGAACGAAATACATCATTAACAACCTTAAACCAGATGAAAATTAAGACCATCAATTTCAACGGACGACTTTTCCCTCAGGAAATATCCTATTTCCGTGCAGCCATGGTTAAGGAAGTGGGCGACGAAAGCATCTTGCTCCACAACCACCAAGACGAAGGCTTGCGCTACTCATATCCGTTGGTGCAATATAAGGCAGTCGATGGACGGCCTATGATCACGGCTGTCAGTGAAGCCGTCAGCCTCTTCGACGGTTTTCATGCCACCATGCCACTGCAACTCAATATAGGCAACCGCAAACTCGACACGATGGTTCTTGCCATTCATGAGGAAGACTATCAACCTTCGTTCTCAGATATTCCCATTGAATATGGAGTGAAGCGATACATACCGCTTACGGGCTCAAGTGTGTCGGAATACCGACACATCGTCGCCTATACCGATAAGGTGGAGATGCTGGAGGCGAAGATTGTGGGCAATCTGCTCTCTTTCTTCAAGGGTATCGGTGTTCATTTAGCAGAAGAACTAAAAGTCGTCATTTCCGACATCACCAACCGTGGCACATTTCGCTACAAGAATGTCGATTTCATGACCTTCGATCTCCAGTTCGTCACCAACATCTTCCTGCCCGACAATATCGGCATCGGCAAGAGCAGCAGCGTCGGCATGGGAAACGTCAAGATGATCAGGACAATAGAATAATATCATTTCGGATGTGGATTTGAACCATTAAAGTAGGAGATATGAAAATGAACATAAAGAACCCATTGCAAAAAATCGTAGGAGCTGAATATGTTAGTGGCTATATCCTGAGATTGACTTTCAACACAGGGGAAGTCCGCTTGATGGATTTTACCCCTCTTATGCAGAAAGGAATATGCCAGAAACTCAAAGATATGGATTACTTTAAGTCCTTCCGACTCGATCCTTTTACCGTCGATTGGAACGATGAGATTGGATTCGCACCGCGCCATCTTTACGAACGTAGTGTCAGCACCTCTTTATGAAGGAGAATTAGAAAGCAATCATGCACCATGCATGAGATGCATACTTTTTCCCCATCCAGTCAAATCTTTCAATAATTCCTGTTAGACAATTTATAGAAAACCCTAAAAACTATGTCTAAAATACTCATTTCGTTGCTTGGCACTGGAGTGCCCACCGACAAGACGGACGACACCTCGCCACGTGAATACAAGACTGCACATTACATGATGGAAGGGGAAAGTCTCGGCAATCACTCTTTCGTCACACTTGCGCTGGCTCAGCACCTTAAGGTCGATGACATCATACTCGTCGGGACCAAGAAGAGCATGTGGGAAGAAGCGTACCTACAGTTCAAGAAACAGAAAGAACCTGGTTTCGACAGCGACGATATCTATTGGAACCTCTATGAACAATGTGGCAGTGCTAATGAGAAATCCGACCTCATACTCGAACATAAAGAAGAAATTGAGCAACTGATGGGCAATAACTCGCACGTGGTACTTGTGCGCTACGGGCTCAACAAACAGGAGGTCCAGGAGAACATCAACATCATACTTTCACTGGCAGAGTATCTGAAACGAGGGGATGAACTCATCGTGGATGTCACCCATTCTTTCCGTTCTTTTCCCATTCTCATCACCCAACTGCTCATGTACCTGAAGACGGTGCGCACGGACATCAAGGTAGAGCATATCTACTACGCCATGCTCGAGGCCAATCGCGACCTCAACTATGCACCCATTGTGGACCTCTCTGCTACACTCCATGTCAACGACTGGATTATCGGCGCTTATGCATTCCTGAACTTCGGAAACGGATACAAGGTGGCGGAACTGGTGAAAGATGAAAATTTAGATGTGTCTAATAGAATCAATGGCTTCTCCAACGCCATAGCACTTAATCATTTCGATGCCATACAAAATCAGGCGCAGAACCTCTCTGGAATCAAAAACAAACAATACCAGTCGAAACTGCCCCAACTGATTATCCAACCAGTCATCAATAGCTTCATCAACAAGTTCGCCAACGTTCAGAAACACGCTGTTTTCCAACTTCGTCTTGCAGAGTGGCAGTGTTCGGTGCAGAATTATGCTTCTGCCTATCTCTCTGTGGTTGAGGCTATAGTGTCTTTTGTCTGTGAGATGAATGGACTTGATGAATTCAACAAAGACGACAGGGAGGCTGCTAAGAAAATTTTGCGTGGCGACAGCTATGGCAGCTATCCCACGGGAATGGACAGAATCTTCAGGGACCTCAATAGAATCCGTATCAGTATCGCTCATACAAGGGGTGTGTCTGAAAACGGATGTAGGATGATTGCTAAACTCAAAACCCATCTGAGAGAACTAAAGACAATCATACAGTAATGACTGAACCTGGCCATCTGAATGCTTGTGCCAGTTATTGGCTGATCTGACGCTATCATTAACCAACGAACAATCCAATCAAATATATATGGAAGAAAATCAACAAAACAAACCAAGAAAAGTGTTCATATCTGTTCTAGGAGCTGGATTCTATGGAGAATGTGTATATGGTAAAGATGATAAAATCATCGATGGTCAACCATTCCGTTCATCATCCACTCGATTTGTACAACAAGCCACTTTGGAATATCTGGATGCAAAAAACTGGTGTGCTGATGATGCAGCCTATATACTTGTTACAAAAGGTGCAAAGCAGACCAATTGGAATAAATCAATTGTTACTCGAAAGAAATTTGATGGCAGTGAAGAAGCATATACTGGACTCGAAAAAGTTATCGAGGACATGCATCTCCCTTTCCCAACCAAGGCTGTTGATATAAAAGACGGTAAGAACGAAGAGGAAATATGGGACATTTTCGACACGATAATTTCAGACGAAAGAGGTTTTATTCAAGAAGGTGATGAACTGTATTTCGACCTTACTCACGGTTTCAGATATCTGCCTATGTTGGTGCTTGTGCTCGGCAATTATTCCAAGTTCTTGAAGCATACGAAAAAATGCAGCATCACATACGGAAACTTTGAGATGCGTGAAGATGGAGTTGCACCCATCATCGATCTCTTGCCGCTAGCCTCACTTCAAGATTGGACTTATGCAGTGGCTGACTATCTGGAGAATGGATATGCGGAAAAACTCGAGAAACTTGGAACAGAGTCTATGAGACCCATTCTGAGAAAGAGAGAAACAATGACCGAGGAAGTAAAGCTTGATGCACAGAACATGAGGGATCTTGTTAAGAACATAAGAACTATGGCTTTGGAGCGTCAAACTTGTCGAGGAATTTCTGTAATGGATTCTAAAATTGTTAAATCTGTTAGAGACAATATAAAAGATATCCAACATAGTTTTATTAGTGCTTTTACACCTATTATCAAAGAAATTGAGAGATCGCTTATTGGTTTTGATACAGAATCGAATGTCTTTAATACGTTTGCTGCTGCTCAGTGGTGTTATGACAATCATCAATATCAAGCAGCAACGACTTTTTTACTAGAAGGAGTAATTACTTTTTTCTGTCGTCGTCATGGATTTGATTATCAAAATGTTTCATTCCGTGATCTTGTTACTTTGGCTTTTAATGTTAAAACTCCCAAGAGCAAAGTCACTATAAGTACCGCAAGAGTTAAACCAGAGTGTGTTTCTGCATTTCATGATCTTCTTAATGACCCAATTCTTCAAGATGAAGTTTTTGTTAGTCGATTCTCTTCTTTCTGTGATGCCGTTCGTAATGACTATAATCATTGTGGATTTAGGCCTAGTCCTGTGAGTTCTGACAGCTTGTTGAAGAACTTAAATAAGAATCTCAGCATTATAAAAGAAAAATTAATTGATACCCAACCGATTGTAAAATGTAGTATTCCCAATCCTCGTGTCTTCTTCAACATCTCCAATCACCCCATTTCCGAATGGAAAGAAGATCAGTTTGAAGCAGCTAAACAATACGGAGAGATCAAGGAGATGCCATTCCCAACTATTGACCCCAGTTGCGACCAAAACCATATTGATTCTCTTGTTAATGAGTATGTCAATCAACTTGCCGAGCTGAGCTTGAAGGACGATCTCACCGTCCACGTCATGGGCGAGATGACCTTTACCTACAACCTCGTCGCCCGCCTTAAGGCCATGGGCATACGATGCGTGGCATCCACCACCGAACGCCACACCCATCTCGACGCTGATGGCAACAAAGTCTCAGAGTTCAAGTTTGTCCAGTTTCGTGAATATTAAATCAACCAGACTATTATGGAACAAGATGAAATGAACAATATCAAGTTGACAGACAGTCAGGATAGAGTTCTCAACAAGATCCTCAATTTTGTCAACAACTCCGCCGACCGTGTCTTCATCCTCAAAGGCTACGCCGGAACGGGAAAGACCACACTCATGCGGTTCCTTATCCAGAAACTGGACCAGCAGGAGAAAAACTACAGGCTGCTCGCCTCAACGGGGCGAGCAGCTAAGGTGCTCGCCAATATCTCTGGTACGGGATTCATCACATCAACAATTCATTCACTGATTTACACTTTCAAAGGTCTTAACCGAGACACAGAAGGAATTGATGAAGCGCAGATAGATGAAAATGGAACGCCCATCATATTGATGTTTCAGCAGGCTAAACTTGACGAGGAAAACCAACCTGAAACCATCTATATTGTTGATGAGTCGTCGATGGTATCCGATGTGCCTTCCAGAGATGTGACACAGGCGCAGTTTGGCGACGGACGTCTGCTCAAGAACCTACTCGATTATGACCCTCGTCCAGGAAGCAAGTTTATTTTCGTCGGCGACCCCTGCCAGTTGCCTCCCATCGAAGAGTACTATTCACCAGCCTTGATTCCAGCTTATTTCCAACAGACATTCAACTTGAATGCCCAGGAAGAAAAACTCACCGAAATCATGCGACAGAAAGGGGTTAGTGGCATCATCGATGCATCTAAGAAAATACGTGGACTCTATACTACTGCTCCTGAGGCTGGAGGACTCTTTGGCAAACAGAAACTATGGGGATATCTGCCCTTCAGAGGAAACAAGGACATACAGCTCCACAAAAACACCGAAGTCATGCTCGACGACTATGTGGAAAAAGTGAAAGCCTCAGGACTCAACAGCGCTGTATGTATTTGCAGAAGCAACAGGATGTGTGGAGAACTGTCGAGAACCATACGGCAAAAACTGGGATTTATCAGTGAGCGTATTTCCGTGGGCGACTTGTTGCTCGTCACGCAAAACAACCTCAACACGGGGCTGATGAACGGTGATATGGTCACAGTGGAGGAAATCGCACCTCATGTGCAAACACGAGCCAGATTGACATTCAGGCAGATGAAGTTGAAGGAACTCTTCACGCAGAAAACATATACAACGTTAGTCATCGAGGAAATAGCCTATCAGGGGCGTCTTAACCTTGACGCACAGCAACAGCAGGCGCTTTTCGTCGATTTCATCATTAGAATGAAGAAGAAAGGCATCACAGAGAAAAAGAACAGACTGGCGTTTTACTCAGCGATGGAAAACGACCCGTACCTCAATGCCCTGCGATGTGTCTATGGCTACGCCATCACCTGCCACAAGTCGCAAGGTGGAGAATGGGAGGATGTATATGTGCAGGTTCCCAGAAACATCACACTCAACCCAACAAAGGGGACTTATCAGTGGATCTACACCGCCATGACGCGCGCCAGACACAAACTACACATGGTCGATGATTTCTACATCCGCTGACCCCAACTCCCCTCCCATTTAAGGGGAGGGGTGCCCGCAGGGTGGGGTGGGGTAAAAAAATCCCCTCCCTTCCAAGGGGAGGGGCAGGGGTGGGGTGATCTCTCACATATTTCTTCATAAACACACAGTATCTATGGAACTCATACTCAACAGTTACGGTGCGACACTGAGTCGCGACAACGAAGCCTTTGTGGTCAAAACCAACGATGGTAAGCAGCGCATTCCCGTAGATGGTATCAAAAGCATCCAGATCAGCCGTGGAGCGCAGGTCACCAGTGATGCCGTGATGCTTGCAGTCGAACACGAGATAGAACTGCTCTTCACCGACAAGGCAGGAAATCCCATGGCGCGTGTCTGGAGTCCCAAGTACGGCTCCATCTCCACCATACGCAAGGGACAACTCAATTTCAACTACTCCCACGATGCCGTGCCATGGATCAAGGACATCATCTGCCGAAAGATAGAAAACCAGCAGGCTATGATGCTCCTGTTGCTTGCCGACTACAACGACCAGGCCACCGTCAATCGCAACATACACCGGCTCGACGACTACAGAGCCAAGGTCATCGCGCTCGAGGGTGAGGTCGTTGCCGATATCGCTCCTATACTGCGTGGATGGGAAGGCCAGGCATCCAAGATCTACTTCTCCACACTCAACCTGGCCCTGCCCGAGCCCATGAGGTTCAAGGAAAGAAGCCAACGACCTGCAATGGACGTGGTCAATGCTTTCCTCAACTACGGCTACGGCATACTCTATGGAAAGATTGAGGGAGCGCTTATCAAAGCTGGTATCGATCCTTATACTGGTGTGCTGCATCGCGACGACTACAACCGGCCGGCACTGGTGTTCGATGTCATAGAGCTCTACCGTGTCTGGATCGATTACGTGGTCTATACTCTTGTGGCGCAAAACACCATCACCGACGAGTTCTACTCCGTACGCCCCGACGGATCCTACTGGCTTGAGAATCTCGGTAGGCGCATTCTCATACAGTCGGTCAACGACTATCTCGAGGAAGTGGTCACTATAGCGGGGAACACCCGCTCACGGCTCACCCACATCAGCCTTTATTGTCAGTCATTGGCGCAGACCTTTAAAAAGTACGACGTATGATCATGTGTGGAAACAGCGTCACCTCAACGGCCGACGCCATGAAGAAAATCACGGAAGAGATGCTCTTTCATGCCCTGCGCAACCCCAAACCTCACATCGAGGCGAGGATGCGACAGCTGAGGACGGTCTATAGTCTCGACCACAAGAAATACTCCGAGCTGAAACGGTCGCTGCCCTACATTGTCTGCGGTATCTTCAGCCCTGAGTACAGACGAACGGAGAATTTTGGCTACACAGAGAGTTTCATCGTCGATATCGACTGTTTGTCAGTCAAGCAACTGACAGCCGAAGCCATCCGGCAGAAAATACAAGCTGACCCCAGGGTCATGATGTGCTTCATCTCGCCCAGTGGCGACGGACTCAAGGTCATGTTCCGGCTCAAGGAGCGGTGCTACGATTCGGGGATCTACTCCATCTTCTACAAAGCCTTTGTGCGTCGCTTGGCAACTGAATACGGTATTGAGCAGGTGGTCGATGGGCGTACATCCGATGTGGCGCGGGCATGCTTCATCAGTGTCGATCCCCAAGCGTACTACAATCCCCAGTGTGAACCAGTCGATCTCACTGCTTTCGTTGATGAACAGAACCCCGAAGATGTGTTCGATTTGATGAGGGAAAACAAAGAGGCCGACAAACAACCCCAGAAAACCACTGCCAATAATGACACCAATCGTGCCGATCCTGACAAGGACATCATGGCTCAGATACGTCAGAAACTCAACCCTGACGGAAGGGCGGCTAAGAAGGACAAACAGGAGGTGGTGGTGCCGCAACGTCTCAATGAGGTTATGCAGGAACTGCGAGAACGTATAGAATCACTTGGCCTTCAGGTCACTGAGATTCTCAACATACAATACGCCAAGAAAATACGTGCCAAACTGGGCATGAAGGTGGCGGAAGTCAATCTCTTTTATGGCAGGCGTGGGTTCAACGTGGTGAAAAGTCCCAGAACTGGCACATCCTCCGAACTCAACGACCTGCTCGCCGACATTATCCAGACATTCGTCGATGAACTCACTTAGCTCCCCTCCTGTAGGGACGCGACGTGTCGCGTCCGCAATTTAGATGAACAACTCCCCTCCCATCTAAGGGGAAAGGCTACGGGAAAGGCGACGGGTAGGCGACGGAACGTCGGGAATGGGGTAGGGGTGGGGTGATCAACTCCCATCTTAGGGGGCGAGGTGAGGAAACACCATATAGTCAATTACAATCAAAACACTTACAAACAACTCATGGCAAAGAAATCCACCCCAGTCAACTACATCGAGGTGCTGCGCAAACTCGCGCGAGCAGGCATGCAGGGGGCGCAGTACGTCAACCGACGTGGCGTCAACGTCTCCGATATGCCCACGCTTGAAGAAAGGGTGGAGGCGTTGCTCGGAGTGGTCAATAAAGAAAATAGGGAGGTCGGTAATATGTTGTTTTTCGTCATGTACGACATTGAGAGCGACAAGGTGCGCTACAACGTTGTGAAATATCTTGAGCGGATGGGGTGTACCAGAGTGCAGAAGTCCATCTTCCTTGCCGACCTCAGCACAGAGAAGTACCAAAGCATACGCAACGACCTGACTGAGGTCCAGGCCCTTTACGACAACCACGACAGCATCATCATCTGTCCAGTATCGACCGACTTGCTGCGCAACATGAAGATCATCGGCAAGTCCATTGATGTGGATGTTATCACCAAGTCTAAGAATACCCTTTTCTTCTGAACCCATTCAGAATGTCGTTGGCATTCTTTTCCGACAGCCTGCTGAGCACCACTTTCTTCCGACCTTGGTCGTCGATCAGTTTCAAGTCGTAGCACATCCCCTTTTCTGGCGAAGGGCTCAAAGAGTTAGCTGGCACCACGATGGTTCTCTGCCTCTTGTTGATGAGTTTGGCGCGCTTCTTGGCCTTGCCGTTACGCTCCACGGTGAAAAGATCCGTCACCACCATTGTCGTCCACGGTATTTTTGCATATACGAATTCATCAGCCACACTGCTGTGCTCAATATAAAATGGTCTGTTGTCTTTGGGAATGGAAATACTGTTGTCGAGCGTTGACCTCAACACTTTTGCCACTATCTCACGATATTCCGGACCTACCTTCCAGCGGTGCTTGTTGTAGGTGTAAGTGTATTTACTCAGTTCGCAACGTGCTTCGTAGGAATAACCACTCTCCTCCATCAATTCTGCAAGCATCAGATGCACTTCGCCCAGATAGTCGTCGTTGCGTTCGGCGAGCAATGCCTTGCAAAGTGCTGACATCTTCAGCGACTTGTCGTCGGTGAGCTCTGCCAGTTCCTTCCATACATAAAACTTGTTGAGCCGGAGCAGTAGGTGCCTGTAGGCTGAAAGTGCGGCCTCGCGTTCACCCCGAGCCGCCATGATGCGGGTCAAGGTGCGCTCGTCCTCGTCTTTGTGGTAGCGGTTGATCGATTGGCGGAGAAGCGTCTCGAAGGCGGGACTCACATTCATCAGTCCTCGTCCCTTGATGCTTGCTAAATAACTCTTGATGGCTTTCTCTGCTAACGAAGGGAATTCTATGCCCTTGTCGCCTTGTTGCCGCTCCCAGTCCTCTGAGCGGAAATTGCCGCACCCCCACTGGTCTATGCTGTAGGCACTATCTTCGTATCGGTTCTCAGGCAATCGGTTGAGGTAGAGCGAAAGGATGATAGAGTGATACTGGTTGCGGAGCGTCTCGCCCTCAATGGCATTGAGATAGGAATGAACGGTCTGAAGGAAAGTATCAACATTGTCTTTACGTTCGTTGATGATGAAAAAGTGCTTCCGGGAAAATTGTTCATCGATATCTTCCTGACTGATCCTTTCGTTGGCTGTGAACACTCTGCGTAGTTCCTCCAACTTGCAGCCTATACCTGAGCAGTAGCCAAGCAGTCGTTTCACCCTTGGTTCCAAGGTCTTGCCGTTCCATTGAGAGCTCTCAAAATCTTCGTCAAGGAAATGGTTGACTCCCCAGCGCTCCACAAACCCCAAAAGGTCGAAATCTGTATGCGTCTGGTGGATCTTGCCTGCCAAACCCAGCATCTGCGAATGGAGTAGGGAAGGACGTTCGTTGGCCAAAGCGAGGTAACTGGCCAGGATCCGTTCAATCTCCGTTGTGCATAGTGTCTGTTGATAGCGTTTCAGAAAGCGGTAGATCACCCAGCCATAACTCTCAGCGAAATCGTCAGGAAGGCCTGCTTCTCCACTCATTGCCTCCATCTCGCTGTAAGCCCTTTCTTCGTTTCCGTTTTTCGATAATTCGGTGAGTTGCTGGATGCGGACATGATTGGGGTTCATCCTCTGCACAATCATGCCTAATGCACGGGCGGCATACCCTTTCTCATCGCGCATCACGTCAAGAAGTTGCTGAAGGTGCTCCAATTTCTCGTGCGCCTTGCTCGTCTCCCCTTGCTCCAAGTGTCGAATACACCAGTCGCGCTCCACCCAAAACATCGCGTCGTTCGTCCAATCAGAGAACTCGCGTTCCAAATCATAAGCAGCCATAGCGTATGCCTCTTCAAGTCTGCCTGCTCGCCTCAATGCTGTTACTTCCCTATACGACATAACCTGTGTTTTTTAGTATTATACTATATAGACTATTTTCACCTCCCTTTTCTATCACCGACATTCCGCTGCAGGGACGCGACGTGTCGCGTCCGAATATTGGCTTTAGCCTTTTTTCCCTGCCGAACACCATGATGCGGCATAACCCGTGATAGGAGGTGCGGCATTCCTGCCGAACACATTAACAAGCAACTTAAATCACGCTTATTGTGCGGCATTCTGCTGCACCTCTTACTGTCGTTACATACGTGTATTTATTCGGATGCGACGTGTCGCGTCCTTGTCGCTGAACTGAATGGTTTTCCATACCTCATAATATTTGTAAATTTTTCTTAATTCCTTAACTATCAGTCGTTAAAAAACGCTTTTATATACGCTTGAAATTTTATGTTTCTTTAACATTTCGCCTCTTGCGCAATTCAAAACTTTGTCCTAATTTTGCACACGGAAAAACGACACAAAACTTTTCTAAAAATTTGTGAATTTCCGTTAAAATCAAAGTTTAGTTCCTCTGATTATCAGGCAATTACAATTATACCTGTCAGAGACCATCTTCCATTAAAACAAGGATTAAGACAAAAAAAAAGAAGAGCGAGGACTTTGATATGCGACGTCAGAGACCATCTTCCATTAAAACAAGGATTAAGACCTGGGTGAAGATGACTAGAAGTCGTCGTCAACACCAGTCAGAGACCATCTTCCATTAAAACAAGGATTAAGACTTCCGTCGCCAGGATTGCTTGCAGAAGGAGATTGAGTGTCAGAGACCATCTTCCATTAAAACAAGGATTAAGACTCATGGTCTTCTGGACAGTAATCATCCTCTGGAACAGTCAGAGACCATCTTCCATTAAAACAAGGATTAAGACTTGTCCATTTTGCCTTTCTTGAAGTCAGACCTAGGGGTCAGAGACCATCTTCCATTAAAACAAGGATTAAGACGTGATGTATCCTTTTCCATACTGAGGGTCATTGGTCTCGTCAGAGACCATCTTCCATTAAAACAAGGATTAAGACATTAAGGACAAAGATGAAAGCAACAATTGGGAGTAGGTCAGAGACCATCTTCCATTAAAACAAGGATTAAGACCGGTTAATGGCTACATGCTGGCCACTAACTGTTAAGAGTCAGAGACCATCTTCCATTAAAACAAGGATTAAGACCGCTTGTAGAATCTATGGGAATTGATGAAACAAACGGTCAGAGACCATCTTCCATTAAAACAAGGATTAAGACTTTGTCTTAATTTGATTGTTTGCCATATTGTTTTTTATTGTCAGAGACCATCTTCCATTAAAACAAGGATTAAGACACTTCTCCAAGTTTGCTGGAAACCGCGGTTCTGCCAATTGTCAGAGACCATCTTCCATTAAAACAAGGATTAAGACTTTGAAGGAGTCTGTCTTCATTGAAAGAAACAGAGTCAGAGACCATCTTCCATTAAAACAAGGATTAAGACCAATCTCTGCTCCATCGCTTGCCACCAAGAAGAAACAGGTCAGAGACCATCTTCCATTAAAACAAGGATTAAGACCCCACGATAAAATCGTAGGAGTATATAATGTTTCTAGTCAGAGACCATCTTCCATTAAAACAAGGATTAAGACGGTATCCCACGATTTCATTCATGATGCCACAGGCCCACGTCAGAGACCATCTTCCATTAAAACAAGGATTAAGACTATTTCATGAGCTACATCTTCTTCACCCATGAAACCGTCAGAGACCATCTTCCATTAAAACAAGGATTAAGACACAGGCTTAGAGCGTGTTGCATGTGAGAGGAGTGGTGTCAGAGACCATCTTCCATTAAAACAAGGATTAAGACTCTTTGTGTCCTCTAACAAGGACTTAACCTTTATAGACGTCAGAGACCATCTTCCATTAAAACAAGGATTAAGACTTCTTTTTTAAGTTGTTGATATCCATTACATCACATAGTGTCAGAGACCATCTTCCATTAAAACAAGGATTAAGACGTTCAGAGGTAGACTTGGAGACGTTAGTTCTACCCATGTCAGAGACCATCTTCCATTAAAACAAGGATTAAGACCCCTAAACTTTTAATTACTACGCCAAGGTCCTCTGACCGTCAGAGACCATCTTCCATTAAAACAAGGATTAAGACACTCAAGTCTGTTGTATTGGTCAACATTCATAGATGGTCAGAGACCATCTTCCATTAAAACAAGGATTAAGACGGTACACCTATTGAGTCTGCGTAAAGTTCTGCATACGTCAGAGACCATCTTCCATTAAAACAAGGATTAAGACCCCTCATCATTTAGTAAAGAATTCAACTTGCTCAAAGTCAGAGACCATCTTCCATTAAAACAAGGATTAAGACGAGTTTATGATTTCCATAACAGAGCTTTTGAGTCATGTCAGAGACCATCTTCCATTAAAACAAGGATTAAGACACTTCACCCAACTTAGATGAGACAGCGGTTCTGCCAAGTCAGAGACCATCTTCCATTAAAACAAGGATTAAGACCATAGGTCTTCTGGTCCCAAACCTCAGCAATCTGAAGTCAGAGACCATCTTCCATTAAAACAAGGATTAAGACGGCTAACATAACCCTTCTTTTCACCGCAAACAAAAAAGTCAGAGACCATCTTCCATTAAAACAAGGATTAAGACACTTTGACAATTCTCAACGACTTTTTATAGTCGCTGTCAGAGACCATCTTCCATTAAAACAAGGATTAAGACTTCTTCTTGTTTTGTATCCATAAAGCAAAGTTTGTCAGAGACCATCTTCCATTAAAACAAGGATTAAGACTATGTAAATTTGTAACGGAAATCAACTTTCTACCAGGTCAGAGACCATCTTCCATTAAAACAAGGATTAAGACTTTACGCCATCTTTGCGCAAAGAGTCTTTGGCGTGAAGTCAGAGACCATCTTCCATTAAAACAAGGATTAAGACTACTTTTCAAGAATAGTTACAATCATCTTTACAAAAGTCAGAGACCATCTTCCATTAAAACAAGGATTAAGACCAAAGTAATTTTCGCTTTCTCCTTTTGTTCCTCGCTGTCAGAGACCATCTTCCATTAAAACAAGGATTAAGACTTGAACGCATGAAGCAAACAAATTTGCTTTCATCGTCAGAGACCATCTTCCATTAAAACAAGGATTAAGACTTATAATCGTCACAATCATCAGGAGCATCTTCATCAAAGTCAGAGACCATCTTCCATTAAAACAAGGATTAAGACTATCAAAGGCCTTTGCACCTTTTTTGGTAACAAAGAGTCAGAGACCATCTTCCATTAAAACAAGGATTAAGACGCTGAATGCGTTCCCTAAATATGCATTCATATCAGATGTCAGAGACCATCTTCCATTAAAACAAGGATTAAGACAAGGCATTCATAGGGGAGAAATAAAAAAGGACCTAGTCAGAGACCATCTTCCATTAAAACAAGGATTAAGACCATTTTTTTTATTTTTTTTTGGTTATTGTGTTCTTAGGGTCAGAGACCATCTTCCATTAAAACAAGGATTAAGACCGTAGACACTATCCTTGTAAAGGTCAACCTTAATGAGTCAGAGACCATCTTCCTGTAAAACAAGGATTAAGACATACACGGTTTTCCGTGTTCTCAAATTGTGATTTGTCGTCAGAGACCATCTTCCATTAAAACAAGGATTAAGACTGTACTCGCCGTTGTCATCCCTAACGAAGGATATCGTCAGAGACCATCTTCCATTAAAACAAGGATTAAGACTTTTAGCTATTTTATAAAGGATTAATACAGATTGTCGTCAGAGACCATCTTCCATTAAAACAAGGATTAAGACACGGTTGCCCGTATTATAAATTGATCTTCGCTGTTGTCAGAGACCATCTTCCATTAAAACAAGGATTAAGACTAGCACGGGCAAATGCCCAGCATCATGAGAATGATGCAGTCAGAGACCATCTTCCATTAAAACAAGGATTAAGACCATACCCCTCAGCTTTTATCTGAATTGTTTTCATAGTCAGAGACCATCTTCCATTAAAACAAGGATTAAGACAGCCACACCTTTGTCAGTGAAGCTCCACCCATTATAGTCAGAGACCATCTTCCATTAAAACAAGGATTAAGACTAGTGTTTAAAGCGCTGAAGCTTGGAGAGATGAGGTCAGAGACCATCTTCCATTAAAACAAGGATTAAGACTACGTGTTAGTTGGCGGGGAATTGTGGTCTCAAATTGAGTCAGAGACCATCTTCCATTAAAACAAGGATTAAGACACCCAAATCTCTATAGTAGGAGTGGTCACTTCTCCTGTCAGAGACCATCTTCCATTAAAACAAGGATTAAGACTAGTTTGTTGTTAGAAATCCCGCCTTACTCTGCACAGTCAGAGACCATCTTCCATTAAAACAAGGATTAAGACTTAAAACCTGCTTTTGTGCAGGATTTGTTCCCCCAGTCAGAGACCATCTTCCATTAAAACAAGGATTAAGACAATACGACTGCGTACCTTGCCGATGTTTTCGGCTGTCAGAGACCATCTTCCATTAAAACAAGGATTAAGACGGCTTCTGTTCTGGCTTTGGTTCGGGTTGTGGTTCGTCAGAGACCATCTTCCATTAAAACAAGGATTAAGACACCTTTGTCTAAGTGATTTGAGCCAATCAATTTGTTGTCAGAGACCATCTTCCATTAAAACAAGGACTTTTAGAGTTAAGAATTAAGAGTTAAGAGTTAAGAAAAATAGAAGGCGGATCCTGCAATCTGAAAATCCGTAAAAGACGAAAATCTGTGAAATCAGCGAAATCCGCGAGAAAAAAATGTCCCTCGCAGATCTCGCGGATTGCGCAGATTGTTTCCGCATGGCGCATGCTTCAGCATGCCACTCCTTTCCTCCTTAGAAAAAATAATTGTCTGTAAAACATTCCATTACAACAAGGACTTATAGAGTTGAGAATTAAGAGTTAAGAAAAATAGAAGGCGGATCCTGCAATCTGAAAATCCGTAAATGACAAAAATCTGTGAAATCTGCGAGATTCGCGAGAAAAAATGATACTTGCTGATTGAGCGGAAAGCGCAGAAAAAAGCAGTGAGACCAAAATCGTGGGATAATATTTGGAGGATTTGCGAAAAAGTGGTAATTTTGTGACGTTGATGAAGTCTTCAAAGGGTGTCTTTCGCAAAAGGGCAGTTTCCCCATTCTGAGGCAAGCATTTGCGAAATAATGAAGAATTATAATTTATTGGTACTCAGTTTTTTATGTTCTTTCTACTTTCAAAAGTGCCTGATTTGACAAAAAAAATCGACATCATTTGCGAAATCTCCGATAAAAGAGCATGCAAATCTCTTGAAGAAAAGGAGTTATATAAAGATGAATAAGAATAAAACTAAATGCGGGATTTTGTAACTGCTTGAAAAACAAAATGTCTGTAATACATTCCATTATAATAAGGATTAAGACTATACTTTTTCATATGCGTTATTTTATTTAAATGTCTGTAAAACATTCCATTATAATAAGGATTAAGACAAAAAATTCTTCATAATGCAAAATATTTTAATGTTAATGTCTGTAAAACATTCCATTATAATAAGGATTAAGACAGATTAAGATAAAAAAATTAAACAATAATTACTTGATTGTCTGTAAAACATTCCATTATAATAAGGATTAAGACGTCCTTCAGCGTCAGGGATGCCTGTTGCACAGGCTCAAGTCTGTAAAACATTCCATTATAACAAGGACTTTTAAAGTTAAGAATTAAGAGTTAAGAGTTAAGAAAAATAGAAGGTAGGTTCTGCAATCTGAAAATCCGTAAAAGACGAAAATCTGTGAAATCTGCGAGATCCGCGAGATCCGCGAGAAAATTATGTCCCTCGCAGATTTCGCGGATTGCGCAGATTGCTTCCGCATGGCGCGTCTTCCAGACGCGTCGCAGGCAAGATGCCTGCGTCCCCTGCGTGTGCATACTCATGGCTAATAGGAGGTGCGGCATTCCTGCCGCACAACAGCGAAAGAAAAACATTCGGTAAATTCGAGATATTAGTGTTCGATTCAACTTATTGAAAATTTGCGAACACAAAACGCAAGTTCAGCAAAGCCAATGGCACAGATTACAATATTGTGCGGCAGGAATGCCGCACCTCCTA
>CAMOWU010000031.1 GCA_946628545.1 uncultured Bacteroides sp.
CCGAGGTGGCATCGACGAGTGCTGTAGCCCGACAAGCCGGACAAGGTGCCATTTCGCTCTCCCGCCCTCTGCCACACGGACTTTATGTCTGTCGTCTGGCACTTGGCGACTACGCTGAAGCGCAGAAAATCGCCATCAGGTGAAGTCTTATGCGCGACGTGTCGCGTCCGTTATGATTCGCAGTGCTATTCGGGGGGCAGACACTAATGGTCGCTTCGCTCAAAATTATAGGAAAATTATTCAGAAAAATTCAAGGAAATTCTACAGCAAATTTTTTTCCGATCATTTTTAAATCCAATTTTTCGGCAATTTTGAGCGTAGCGACCCCAAAAGGAATATAGACTGAATTGTTATGATTCGCAGTGCTATTCGGGGGGGCAGACACTGATGGTCGCTTCGCTCATAATTATAGGAAAATTATTCAGAAAAATTCAAGGAAAATCTACAGCAATTTTTTTCGATCATTTTTAAATCCAATTTTTCGGCAATTTTGAGAGTAGCGACCCCAAAAGGAATATAGACTGAATTGTTATGATTCGCGTGAATGAAAGTGAAAAGATTCACGCATTTTTGGCTAGTTCGCAGATTATTGCTAATTTTGCAGATTGTTGGGATGAGCACACGCATTTCAACCCCAACAACACCATTGACGGACGCGACTCGTTGCGTCCCTACATTAAATCCGACAACGGACGCGACACGTCGCGTCCCTACAGAGCATAAAAACTGAACAGCAATGATATTAGAGAAAATCAAGGAGTTGCAGCAGCGCGTAGAGGGCCTGCAGGCAACTACAGCCGATGAGATTGAGAAACTGCGCATCCAGTACCTGAGCAAGAAAGGCGAGTTGAGCGCATTGATGAACGAGTTCCGCAACGTACCTGCCGAGCAGAAGAAAGAGGTGGGTATGCGCATCAACGAACTGAAACAGAAGGCTTTCGACAAAATCAACTCACTACGCGAAGCCTTAGGCGGCAACAACGATGCCGACAGTGCGATCGATATCACCCGTACGGCATATCCCATCCGCTTGGGCACACGCCATCCGCTCACACTGGTAAAGAACGAGATCATCGACATCTTCTCCCGTTTGGGATTCTCACTGGCCGAAGGTCCTGAGATAGAGGACGACTGGCATGTGTTCTCGTCGATGAACTTCGCCGACGACCACCCCGCCCGCGACATGCAGGACACCTTCTTCATCGAGGCACATCCCGACATCATCCTCCGCACCCACACTTCAAGCGTACAGAGCCGCGTGATGGAGCGTCAGCAGCCTCCTATCCGTGTCATCTGCCCTGGACGCGTCTATCGCAATGAGGCCATCAGCGCACGCGCGCACTGTTTCTTCCACCAAGTGGAAGGTCTGTATGTGGACCAGGACGTAAGCTTCACCGACCTCAAGCAGGTACTCCTGCTCTTCGCCAAGGAACTGTTCGGCCCCGACACCAAGATCCGTCTGCGTCCCTCCTACTTCCCCTTCACAGAGCCATCGGCAGAGATGGACATCAGCTGCAATATCTGCGGCGGTGTAGGTTGCGGATTCTGCAAACACACTGGTTGGGTAGAAATCCTGGGCTGTGGTATGGTACATCCCCGTGTGCTTGAACTCAACGGCATCGACAGCACAAAATACAAGGGCTATGCCTTCGGTATGGGCATCGAGCGAATCACCAACCTCAAATATCAGGTCAGCGACCTACGTCTCTTCTCTGAGAATGACGTTCGCTTCCTGGAGGAGTTCGAGGCTGCCAACTAAGTATTCCTATGGGTCCAGAATGAGTCTAATGGGCGGAATGGGCAAAACAGATTTGACCCATCCCGCCCTTTATGCCCCGAAAGGGCAATATCATACAACCTACGCCCTGAAAGGGCAATATCTCCCAGCCCAGGGCAACGCCCTGGGAATATGCAGACCGCGACAAACGCCCTGAAAGGGCAACATCATAAATAAAAGCAACCCAAAAATAACGAACGATTATGAGAAAGAAAGCATTATTGATGATTCTCGACGGATGGGGAATCGGAAAGAAAGACAAAGGCGACGTGATCTACTGCACGCCGACCCCCTACCTCGACTACTTGAACGCCACCTACCCTCACTCGCAGCTGCAGGCCAGTGGTGAGAACGTGGGACTGCCCGACGGACAGATGGGCAACTCTGAGGTGGGACACCTCAATATCGGTGCCGGACGCGTGGTCTATCAGGACCTGGTGAAAATCAACCGAGCTTGTGCCGATGGCAGCATCCTCAAGAATCCCGAAGTCGTATCGGCTTACGAATATGCCAAGCGCACTGGCAAGAGCATCCACCTGATGGGACTGACCTCTGACGGCGGTGTGCACTCTTCTCTCGACCACCTCTTCAAACTCATCGATATCGCCAAGGAGTATGGCATCGACAACACTTTCGTACACTGCTTCATGGACGGACGCGACACTGACCCCAAGAGCGGAAAGGGCTTCATCGCCGCCTTGCAACAGCACTGCAACGAGCAGACCGGCCACATCGCCAGCATCATCGGACGTTTCTACGCCATGGACCGCGACAAGCGCTGGGAGCGTGTGAAGGTGGCCTACGACCAGTTGGTCAACGGCATCGGACGACAATGCACCGACATGGTGGAGGGTGTGCAGAGCTGCTACGACGCAGACTCTGAGGACCACAAGGACACCGACGAGTTCATGGAGCCACTGGTGAACGCCAATGTGGATGGACGCATCAAGGAAGGCGACGTGGTCATCTTCTTCAACTACAGAAACGACCGCGCCAAGGAATTGACCATCGTACTGACACAGAAGGACATGCCTGAGGCCGGCATGCACACCATCCCTGGATTGCAGTACTACTGCATGACTCCCTACGACGCCAGCTTCACAGGCGTACATATCCTCTTCCCCAAGGAGAACGTGCAAGACACCCTGGGCGAATACCTCAGCAGTCTGGGACTGAAGCAGTTGCACACAGCCGAGACAGAGAAATACGCCCACGTGACCTTCTTCTTCAATGGTGGACGCGAGGAACCTTACGCTGGTGAGGAGCGCACACTGGTGGCATCGCCTAAGGTGCCTACCTACGACCTGCAACCAGAGATGAGCGCCTACGAGGTGAAGGACAAACTCGTGGCAAGCATCAAGAAGGACGAGTACGACTTCATCGTGGTCAACTTCGCCAACGGAGACATGGTGGGACACACTGGTGTCTATGAGGCCATCGAGAAGGCTGTGGTGGCTGTCGATGCCTGCGTCAAGGATGTGGTGGAGACCGCAAAGGCCACTGGCTACGAGGTGATCATCATCGCCGACCACGGAAACGCCGACAACGCACTCAACCCCGACGGCACCCCCAACACAGCGCACTCGCTCAACCCCGTGCCGTTCATCTACGTCACTGAGAACAAGCATGCCACTGTCGCCGACGGTATCCTCGCCGACGTGGCACCAAGCATCCTCCACGTGATGGGACTGCCACAGCCTGCCGACATGACTGGCCACGACCTCATCACCGACTAAGCTGTAGGGGCGCGACGTGTCGCGTCCGCTATGCTTCAAAACGCAACACGTCGCATCCGATATGTTTCGGATGCGACGTGTCGCTTTCATGATGTTTCGGACGCGACCTGTCGCGTACCTACATGAGAAATGAACAGTTTCAACTCCACAAAAAATTGTCAAAATGGAATCAATATTTGTCAATATGGAAACATCGGCCTTTTTAACACATTACAAACCAGCCGTAAATATGAAATAATACCTAAATTTGCTCTCTAAAACACAGTGGGTTACTATTACAACTACCCATTCAATCTATTTTCGCAAAAATAATTATAATTATATTTTCAAAAAATCTGTATAAGAATGAGAATGAAAATGACTAAGGCAGTGCTCGCACTTTCCCCAGTGGCATTGTCGTTGATGATTGCGGGGTGTACGAATGAAGAGCTCGTCAATGAGCGAATCACCAAGTACGAGCAGAACTTCAAAGAGACGTTCGGGGACATCGACCCAACACATGACTGGTCGATGGCTACTGCCGTGACAGCCAACATCGACCTCTCCAAGGCACCTGCCGGCACCTACGAAGTGAAGATCTACTCTGAAAAGAACGGCTATCTGCTCAAGAAAGCCTTCGTGGAGAACAACGCCCAACTGCATTTCGATGCCATCAAGGGCGAGAAGTATGTGCGAGTACTTGCCCGCAAGACCTCCGCTCTCGGACTTACCGCCATCAACGGATACTTCCCCGTGGAAGACGGTGTGGTCAACACTGCAAAAGACACACGTGCAGCCAGCACTGCCGACCAGTGCAACACAACCGTAGGCGACAAGATCGATTTGGGCACGAAAAAAATGAATGTAGCCGACGCTACATACCAACCTGCTGTTGATACTTATTATTATAATGTATCATCGTTACCTACAAATGAGGAAGGCAGATATTATATCACAACAATAGAAGGAGCTGATTATTCTGCAGGTGGAAGTGGTAAATACAAGGTATGCCAGACTCAAAATGGCACGAACGTTGATTTACCAGACATGGATATGTATGAAGTGGGAAAAATTGTCTATCCTGCAGGCAACAACTATGATTTAGGAAATTATTTGATGTATAAGACATCTTCAGATGGTCAGTTAAGCATTGCCGGCGGAACCTACGTCAAACCTGCTTGCTATGCAACGGTTTCTACAGAACAGAATGTGAAATGGGCAGGCGATTTCTATTATCTCAACGATGTATATAAGTCTATCGACAAAGAGACACAGATGCCGTTTGACGATCTGTTGCCACTCGTGAGCTCGGCTCATCCCGACCCCATCTTCCACGAAACAGAAGACAACCGCACCAAATGGGAAGATGACCTTGACTTCAATGTGGAGTTGGTGCTCACCGAAGATGGTCCAATGACATATACCTATGTATTCTACGGATCTATCTACCACAATATGTTGGGCTACTTCTATTGGTTTGAGGATGAGGGTATGACTGATGCTGAGAGAAAAGCCGCACGAATTGCCGCACCAAAATATGTCCTCATGAACAACACATTCCCAACAAATGTGCAAAGTGAAACAGGAAAGCCCAACCTGCAGTGCTATAACGATCAGAATGGAACCAATGCGCACACACCTGGTGGTATGGATATGCCAACGTGGGTGGATTCAGGCATAGAAGCTCACACAGGCCACTTCCTACAAGGCACAACCTACCACATGGTTTATTTCGGTGAGAACTATGACGGAACTGCTTCCTATACGTTCCCCAAGGGCGCACATGTAGCATTCTTCCTGCTCACTAAGGCTACACACGGTTCAGATGGAGGAAAAGGAGCATACGAAGACAACAAGGGTACTGGTCTCTTCTATTCTATCAAAGACATGAACGAAGACCAGGAAATAATGATTGACGAAGAGGGCAACAAATGCTTCCTCAACGACAAACACTGGTGGGCATCACAGGTTGGTGGCACCTGGAATCCAGATGAAGAACGACCAAACGAAGGTGAAGTGGCTGCCGTGTTCTACAGTTACAAAGGCTCGATGGTTTTAGGTTTCGAGGACGATGTGGATAAGGATGAAAACGATATGCTCTTCTTCATCAGCGCACCTATCACTCCACCTGTGGAACTTTCTGATGAAACTGAGGAAGAGATGTCGTGGGTAGTGGCTTGCGAGGACCTTGGCGGCACTTACGACTACGACTTCAACGATATTGTCTTCGACCTCGGTCAACTGACTGTTTACACCACTACAACAACCACTTCTGAAGGCCAATCCTCTTCAACCATCTCCTTGAATAAGGCTGAACTCTTCCTGCGCCCATTGGCTGCCGGTGGTACACTGCCCGCTTACATCTACTTCGATGCGAACGGTGACGGCATCAACAGCGACGACGAACTGATTGGTGAGGCTCACGACCTACTGAAAGCTGGTGCTCCTACCACAGGGCCTATCAACGTTGGCGGAATGAGCGTGGATCCAACGAAAGTAGCACGTATCAAACTTGCCGACATCGATGAACCTTCAGTCACTGAAGAAGGCATCAAGTCGTATATCGCCGAGCAGGTGGCAAAGATCAAGATTGTGGTGAACAACGGAGGTACAAAAGAAGCTCTGGAAGTCACTGCACCTGACGAGAACGGCAGCAACATTCCTCAGATGCTGATCCTGCCTCGCGGATGGGACTGGCCAACAGAACACCAGCACATCTTCACCGTCTATCCACAGTTCAAAGAGTGGTCAACAGACAAGACCAAGAACGGCTGGATCACCGATCCTATCGGCAGCTTCTACACAAATCCGTTCAAATAATCCTTAAAGACGTATTTATCCATGCGGATGGAGTGCTTAGCAAACCTGAGCACTCCATCTTTTTATTTCAAGCTGTAGGGACGCGACACGTCAACCCAATCATAGCGGACGCGACACGTCGCGTCCCTACGGGAAAAAGAAGGAGCCCAGTGGTATTAACCGCTGGGCTCTATCTTCAACATTGTTTTTTTGTTGGTTTTTGAGAGAATTGAAACTTCACAGCCTCTTTTTAGGTCTCAAAGCATGATTGTTATTTTGGTTTAAAGTTTTGGTTTCTACTGTTGTTGGTCGGTAGCCAAAGGTTTGGATCCTAATGGCATGATGGTGTCGATACTGGCTTCAGCAGCCACATGGTCAACATTGTTGGTGGCAGTGACCACATCTGTCTGCCTGTAGGTCTGTGGATGAGCCATGTAGTCTGTCTGAACTGGCTCAGGCCTATCCTGCAAAATCGACTTCTCGGTGATGGAACCGATGGTAAGTACAATCGCTATAGCAGCTGCGGCCTTGACGATGGGTGAGAAACGACTCCAAAGGCTAATCTGACGCGCCTTGACTGCCGGCTTATCCTCTACCATGGCCAAGATGCGCTCGTCGAAATCATCGCTCAGACGGTTCTCCTTGTCCTCATCTGCGATGGCGAATACCTCCTTGTACTGCAACAGGCGTGCAGGCACATCCTTCTGGTTGAAGAAGGAGCGTAGGATCTGCTCTTCCTCCAGACTGGTCTCGCATTCCCAGTAGCGTTCCAGTAGTTGTTCAATGTACTTATAATCCATACCTGTTGAGTTTGATGTATTGTTCTTTGATTTTCTGCCTTGCCCTGAAGAGACTGACCTTCACATCTGCTTCTGTGATTTGCAGGATCTGAGCGATCTCTTTGTACTCCTTGCCTTCCACATCGCGCAACTGGATGATGGCTTGCTGCTTCTCTGGCAACTGGCTGACAATCTGTTGTATCAGGCTTTGTCCTTCCTTGGCAATCAGTTGGTCTGCCGGAGTGTTGTCGCTGTCTGCCGCCTCATGCAATGCAGGGTCGAATGCGATGTTCTGCGTTTCTTTCTTCTGCAGGTGGTCGATAGCGAGGTTGTGGCAAATGGTGAACCCCAATGTCTCTATCCCCTCCGCCTTGAGCTCTTCGCGTTTGTTCCAGAGGCGCAGGAGCGTCTCCTGCACGATGTCTTCAGCCTCCTCTCTGTTGCGAGTAAGACGAAGTGCCAGTCTGAAGAACTTGTCTTTCAGTGGCAAAACATCGTTTCTGAAACTGATCTCTTTCATCGCCTTCTAAATACTAATACGGGTGAACTGGAAGAAAGTTACAGCTCACCCAACATTTTTTTATATTTTTTTGAGGACTCCCCTCCCCTCTAAGGGGAGGGGCAGGGGTGGGGTAAAATACAGGCTCCTATTGATACAGTTGGTTTATTCAGTGATGACAGTCCCTTGCTTACCGTCGATGGCTGTAGCAAGAGTAATGATGACACGTTTCACCCCTGCATGAATGGCCTGGAAGGCATTCTCGAGCTTGGGAATCATACCACCCTGGATAACTCCTTCTTCGGTGAGACGGTGAAACTCAGCCTCGTTGATGGATGGAATCACACTGTCATCATCGTCGGCATTGCGCAAGACGCCTTTCTTCTCAAAACAATAAATGAGGGTCACATCGTAGTGCGTCGCCAGGGCCTTGGCTGTTTCACCTGCCATGGTGTCAGCATTGGTGTTGAGCAAGCAGCCACGCCCGTCGTGGGTAAGGGGAGCTATCACTGGCACCACGCCGTTTTCAATAAGACGAGAGAGCATATCGTCATTGCAAGCATCCACATCGCCTACAAAACCATAATCCACGTCCTTGACCTCGCGTTTGTGGGAACGCATGATGTCCATGTCGGCGCCTGTCATGCCCAAGGCATTCACGCCACAAGCCTGCAACTTGGCAACGATGTTCTTGTTGACCAACCCACCATAGACCATGGTGACCACACGGAGCATATCGCTGTCGGTGATGCGGCGGCCATTGACCATCTGGGTCTCTATACCCAGTTCAGAAGCCAGTTTAGTGGCAGAACGGCCACCACCATGCACCAGGATCTTACGGCCTTCTATGGCGGCGAAATCGTTGATGAGTTGGGCAAGGGAAGCATCGTCTTCCACAATCTTGCCACCTACTTTGATGATTGTCAGTTTCTCCATAAGCAATGATAAGTATTTTGCGAAATTACCCCACCCCTACTTGCTCGAATTACCCCACCCCTACCCCTCCCCTTAGAGGGGAGGGGAGTTCGAGGATGGAAGTCAATTACCCCACCCCTGCCCCTACCCTTAGAGGGGAGGGGAGTTCGTGGATGGAAGTCATTACCCCACCCCTGCCCCTCCCCTTAGAGGGGAGGGGAGTTCGTGGATGGGAGTCATTACCCCACCCCTGCCCCTCCCCTTAGAGGGGAGGGGAGTTGTTTGTTTGAGGTTCTATTCCCTTGCGAGGGGAGGGGGCTGTTTATTCGAGATAAGTGTAGCCGTAGAGACCTGAGCGGTAGGTGCTGAGGAATTCCTTACCTTCGTCGGTGGTGATGCGACCTTCCTCGATGGATTTCTTTACCCACGTCTCGAGTGTACGCACCATCTTCTTGGGGTCGAACTGCACGTAGTCGAGCACCTCGGCCACGGTCTCGCCATCGATAATCTGGTCGATACTGTATCCACCCTTGTTGACCGAGATATGCACAGCGGTGGTGTCGCCGAAGAGGTTGTGCATGTCGCCGAGGATCTCCTGATAGGCTCCCACAAGAAACACACCGAGATAATAATGAGGGTCTTTCTTCTTGTTGAGGGTATGCACTGGCAGGATATGGGCGATATTCTGGTTGGTCACGAAATTGGTGATCTTGCCGTCGGAATCGCAGGTGATGTCCTGGATGGTGGCGGCATTGTTGGGCTGTTCGTTGAGACGCTGCACGGGCATGATGGGGAACATCTGGTCGATGGCCCAAGAGTCGGGCAAGGACTGGAAGATAGAGAAGTTGCAGAAATACTTGTCGGCCAGCAGTTTGTCGAGCGACCAAAACTCTTCTGGGGCATGCTTCATACTGTGGCTGAGGGCGTTCACTTCCCTTGCTACGGACCAATACATGCTTTCAATCTCGGCACGTGTGTGGAGATCGACCAATCCGTGGGTGAAGAGTTCCAAGGCTTCCTCACGGATCTGCTGGGCATCGTGCCAGTCCTCGAGCATGGTGCGAGGGTTGAGGTTGTCCCATATCTCATAGAGGTCCTTCACCAGTTCGTGCTCGTTCTCATTGGGCTCATATTCCTCGGGCATGGCAGGCAAACCTGCTGTTTCGAGCACATCCACTACAAGCACTGCATGGTGCGCTGCCAGTGAACGTCCGCCCTCGGTGATGAGGTTGGGATGAGGCACATCGTTGTTGTCGGCGATATCGCTGAAGGTATAGACGCAGTTGTTGACATACTCCTGAATGGAGTAGTTGACACTGCTCTCGCTGTTGGATGAGCGGGTGCCATCGTAATCCACACCCAGACCGCCACCACAATCGACGAAATCGACCTGATAGCCCAGTTTACGCAACTGCACATAGAACTGTGCTGCCTCTCTCAGGGCGTTCTGAATACGGCGTATCTTGGTGATTTGACTGCCAATATGGAAATGAATCAGGCGCAAGCAGTCTTTCATGCCGTAATGCTCCAAGCGCTCCAGGGCAGTGAGCAGTTCGCTCGACGTCAGTCCGAACTTACTGGCGTCGCCACCGCTCTCTTCCCACTTGCCACTGCCGGAGGAAGCGAGTTTGATGCGAATGCCGATGTTGGGCTGAACATTCAGGCGCTTGGCGGCCTTGGCGATGATGTCGAGCTCGTTGAGCTTCTCCACCACGATGAAGATCCTCTTGCCCATCTTCTGGGCCAACAAGGCCAGCTCGATATAGCTTTCGTCCTTGTAGCCATTGCAGATGATGAGGGAGTCGGAGTCCATATTCACGGCGATGACCGCATGCAGTTCGGGCTTGGAGCCAGCCTCAAGACCAAGGTTGTATTTCTTGCCATGACTCACCACTTCTTCCACCACGGGTCGCATCTGATTGACCTTGATGGGATAGATGATGAAGTTCTGACCCTTGTAGCCATACTCCTTGGCTGCCTTGTCGAAACAGACTGACGTTTTCTCGATTCTGTTGTCGATGATATCGGGGAATCGAAGGATAACGGGAGCCGTGACATCGCGTTTCTCCAGTTCGTCCATGACTTCTCGTATATCTACCTCCACGTTGTCTTTGCAGGGTGTCACCACCACATGTCCTTTGTCGTTGATGTGGAAATAGTTCACTCCCCAGCCCGAGATGCTGTAGAGTTCGGCTGAGTCTTCAATACGCCATTTTCTCATTCTTTCTTACGCTATATGTGTGTGATTAATGATGTTGCCCTTTCAGGGCGGTTCTTTTCGGGTTTTATTCGAGTCCCAGGGTGATGCCCTGGGCTGAGAGATAATGCCCTTTCAGGGCGATGGTTCTTTTGAAAAGTATGTTGCCCTTTCAGGGCGGTTCTATTCGGGTTTTATTCGAGTCCCAGGGTGATGCCCTGGGCTGAGAGATAATGCCCTTTCAGGGCGATGGTTCTTTTGAAAAGTATGTTGCCCTTTCAGGGCGGTTCTATAAATTGAGCATAAGCTGCAGTTCCTTGGCTTTCTCGTGAACGAGGCCTTTGGTGGTGAGGGTCTCGATGGGCATGATGTACTTCGCCTGAGCGTAGAAGGGTTCACGGATGGTGAGCGAATCCTTGATATAGGAGATCAGCTCTTCTGGCGATTTGCCCTGTATCAATGGTCGCTGCGACTTGCCCATAAGGAGGTGGGTACGCAGCGTCTCTGGTGTGGCTTTCAGATAGACAGTATCGGCCTGCTGGTTCATGTACGACATGTTGTCGAAGAAACAGGGAGTGCCACCACCTGTGGAGATGATGACATCTTCGAACTCGCCTACCTCGTGGAGCATGCGCTGCTCCAGTCGTCGGAACTCATCCTCGCCTTTCTGCTCGAAGATCTGGGGTATGGTCATGCGGTAGCGGTCCTCGATATACCAGTCGAGGTCGAAGAACTCCAGTCCGGTGTTGCGTCCCAGGATACGTCCGATGGTGGTCTTTCCAGCCCCCATGTATCCGATCAGAATGATTCTTCTCACGTCTTGTTTCTGTTTTTTTGATGCTATTTCTTCGTGTTCCGTCTCTTTTTGCTTCCAGCGGGTTTCTTCTCTTGCTTCTCGATGATCTCCATACACTGCTCAAGAGTCAGTGAGGCTGGTTCTTCTGTCGTCTTGGGAATCTTGTAGTTGGATCCCTTATAGGCGATATAAGGACCGTAGATGCCGTTGAGAATCTCAAGTTCGGGTTCCTCTTCAAAACTCTTGATATGCTTCTTCTTGTCTTGCAGCCGCCTCTGGTCAATGAGCACCACACTCTGCTCCAGGGTGATGGTGAGCGGGTTGTAGGTCTCAGGTATGCTGATGTACTGCTTGGCGTAACGAACATAGGGACCAAACTTGCTGACACCTACGGTCACCGGCTCGCCCTTGTAGATGCCTAACTCACGAGGCAGGGCAAACAGGTCGAGGGCTTCTTCCAAGGTGATGTCAGTCAGACTCTGTCCCTTCTTCATCTGCGCGAAGAGCGGCTTTTCTTCCTCGTCGGCTGAACCTATCTGTATCACTGGACCGTAGCGACCGATCTTGGCAAACACTGGGCGACCCGTCTTGGGATCAGTGCCAAGCAGGCGCTCACCCACCTTGTGCTTCTCCTTCAACTGCATGGTTTCTTCCACTTGGGGCTCAAAGCGGTCGTAGAACTCGTGCATGGAGTCTTTCCAGTTCTCCTTGCCCTCGGCTATCTCATCAAAGTCTCGCTCCACCTTGGCGGTGAAGTTATAGTCCATGATTTCTGGGAAGTGGGCCTGCAGGAAATCCACCACAACCGTTCCGATGTCGGTGGGAAGCAACTTGCCTTTCTCAACGCCGTACTTCTCCGTCTTCTTCTGCGACTTCACTTGGCCGTCGGAGAGGGTGATGGTCATGTATTTGCGCTCATCCCCTTTCTTCTCACCCTTGGCCACGTAGTCGCGCTGCTGGATGGTGGAGATGGTGGGGGCATAGGTGGAAGGACGTCCGATGCCCAACTCCTCCATCTTCTTCACCAAAGTGGCCTCGGTGTAGCGTGGGGGATGGGAGGTGAACTTCTCTGATGCCACGATATTGTCATAATAGAGGTGGTCGCCAACCTCCACGGATGGGAGCAGATGGTTGTCGTCGTCTTGGTCGTTGTCGTCGTCGTGCGACTCACGATAGACTTTCAGGAAGCCATCGAAAACCACGACTTGACCTGATGAGATGAACTGCAGTTTCTCACCCTCAATATCGATGCTGACCACCGTCTTCTCCAGTTCTGCATCGGCCATTTGGGAAGCGATGGTGCGTTTCCAAATCAACTCATAAAGTCGTTTCTGCTGCATGTTGCCGTCGATCGACTTCTTATTGATATAGGTCGGACGGATGGCCTCGTGGGCCTCCTGGGCGCCTTTGGCGGTGGTGTGGAACTGACGGGTGTGGAGATAGGCTTCGCCCATGGTGCTGACAATCTCCTCACGGCTGGTGGAAAGACAGAGCTGGGAGAGATTGACGGAGTCGGTACGCATGTAGGTGATGTGACCGGCTTCGTAGAGGTTCTGTGCCACAAGCATGGTCTGAGAAACGGTGAATCCTAACTTACGGGCGGCTTCCTGCTGCAAGGTGGAGGTGGTGAAAGGGGCGGCAGGACTCTTCTTCAATGGACGCTTGCTGATGTCGGAGACGGTGAAGGTGGCGTCTTTGCATCGCTCAAGGAAAGCCTTGGCTTCGTCCTCGGTCTTGAAACGGCTCGACAGTTCGGCACGCATCATTTCGGTCTCACCCGACTTGGTGGTGACAGCAAACTGACCTACTACCTTATAACTGCCCTCGGGTGTGAACTTCTCTATTTCACGCTCACGCTCCACAATCAGACGCACGGCGACTGACTGCACACGACCGGCAGAAAGGGATGGTTTGATCTTTTTCCACAACACAGGGGAAAGTTTGAAACCCACGATGCGGTCGAGCACACGGCGTGCTTGTTGGGCATTGACCAGATTCTGGTCGATCTGGCGGGGGGTCTCTATCGCATGGAGGATGGCCGACTTGGTGATTTCGTGAAACACGATTCGGCGGGTCTTCTCGGGTGTCAAGGCCAGGACCTCATACAAATGCCATGAAATGGCCTCTCCTTCACGGTCTTCATCGGATGCGAGCCATACCGTCTCTGCTTCTTTCGACAAGGACCTCAGTTTCTTCACAATCTCCGACTTGTCTTCGGGGATCACATACTCAGGGGAAAAGGTATCAAGGTCGATACTGAATTCTTTTGACTTCAAGTCGCGTATGTGTCCATAACTCGACATCACTTTATAGTCCTTGCCAAGGAATTTCTCAATGGTCTGGGCCTTGGCGGGAGACTCCACTATTACCAGGTTTTTCAGCATGCTGCTTATTGATCTAAATATTTACATTTCACCAAATGGTGTTGTCGTTTACATGACAGGCACTATTATATATAGGCACTATAATGAATATAGACATGAAAGACAACCCAATGAAGCCCAAAACCCATGCCATGATGTGCATTTTAAAGCCTGGACTTACAAATTTGGCGCAAAATTATGAAAAAAAGCAGACCCACACATTATTATATAGTGAGAATCTGCTTTTTTTAACTTTTTTATGTGATTAGAGTGCCTCTTTTCCGACTTAAGTCTAAACTCATAACTATTCAGGGTGTGCTGTCACAAATGGTCGCTTCGCTCAAAATTGCCGAAAAATTTGATTCAAAATTATCGAAAATAGATTTGGTAGAGATTTTCTTATAATTTTTCTGAATAATTTTCCTATAATTTTGAGCTAAGCGACCCCTAAAGGGTTACGGTCTGAATAGACACCTAAACTCTAAAGCCCAAAGCCTAAAGTCTAAAGCCCAAAGTCTAAAGCCTAAAGTCTAAAGTCTAAAGTCTATTTTTTCCGTTCTCTATTGAGTGCTTTCTCCATATCCTTCGAGGTCAAGACTGTGTAGAACACTTTCTCGGTCTGGTTGCCCGAGAAACGGAGGATGAGGTTGGCGCCTCTCTGAATACAAAGGTTGGCCATGAATCGCACACCTTCGATATTGGGCATATTGAAGAGGATGAAAGCCTTCAGCTGGTTGGCGTCGCGAACCATGTCGTCCATATTGTGAAGACCCTCATCTATCAAGTTCTCGATGATGATGTTGGCATCGCTCATGCTGGCTGAAGTGATGATGATGCCATCGACAAGTGGGAAAGGTGCGGCACTGTTGATGATGACAACAAGATTCTCAAGGGTGAACACTTGTTGGGGAGCTCCAGAGGCACTGAGGATCGATTTTGTCTCTTCAGGGGTGAAAGAGCAAGAGGCTTTCTTACCCGTCTGGCTACCCACACAGACCATCTTGAGGGCTGCGCCACTGTTGCTGATGAGCGAGAGCATCTGGCGGGTGCCTTCTCCACTCTTGATGTACTCATCGCGAAGCAGGGTCTTCCAATAGTCGTTGTTCTCGATGAGTTGGTCCATGTTGAAGTCGGGTTCCTTCAATTCAATGTTGAAGACAATTTCATTGTCCGTGCAAGTTGTACTGGTCAGTTTGGAACGGTCGGTGATCTCTACCGGACACTTGGCATTCATCTTGTCCGACATATACTGCAACGACATGTTCTGGGCAAGACAAGTGGTGGTCGCTGCTATCATCATCGTGATAGCGCAGACAAAGCTTTTCAATGGTGTAGTCATAGTGTGATAATATTTTATGGGTTGTTGTTGTAGGTTTTTTTATGGGAACTATGGAAATGATGGGAATGATGGGAATGATGGGCTAAAAGGTGACGGCTGCTCCGGCAATGAAGTTGATGCCTGGCGCCTTATAGGCGTTGTAGAGGTCGAACTTGCTGTTGAGGAGGTTGTTGCCTCGTGCGAAGACAGTGATTCGCGCCAGATCGACAGGAATCTGATAACTCAGGCCCAGTCCGAGGTCATAGCGGTTGGGACGCTTGTAGTCAACCAGACCTTCGTGGTCATAGGTCTGCATGGCAAAGTCGAGTGTAGCATTCAAACCATCCAGAATTTTCACCTGAGCCGCCCAGTCGATGTCGAAGACTGGTCGGAGCGGGGAAGGAATATCGTAGTCGGTCTCCCAAGAGTTCACTTGGTTGCGCAATACGACATCCACGATGTCTTTATAGCGGTAGTTGATGTTCAGCTCACCATAGAAGCGGTTGCCATCGGCGGTGTCGAAGATATGGTAAATGTAGTCAGGACCATCACTTCTGCCTAAAGTCTCTTTCTGATACAGGGTGTATTGTTCGGGGATATCGAACATCTCCAACCTGTTGTCCTGTATGTCGAAGCCAATAGCTCCAGAGACGGTGAGCCAAGGGTTGGCTTTCCAGTCGATGCCGAATTTACTGTCGAGGCGGTCGAACTGGTGCAGATATTGATTGCCACTGGACCAATATGGTGTCAATGCGGTCAACGCGCGGAAGTCGTTGCTGCGCTCGCCACCAGTGAGTTGTGCCTTGAGGTCGATATTGTCGGTGGCATGATAGACAGCCGACACATCGGGTGAGATATGGGTCTTGGAGCTGAATCCATTGGAGGCCTGGAGGGTCAGACCGAGTTTCACGTCCCATTGTGGCAACGACAGCTGATAGTAGGGATTGCCCCAATAGGTGAGGTAATGCTCGGCATCGGGGTTGTAGTTCTCGTTTTTCAGCCCGACATGGATGCCCAACTTCTGATTGTCGCCTAAGTCGTAAGCGGCGTCGGCACCAGCCTTCACGATGATTTCCTTGTATGGCCCTGCATGATACCATTCCTTGTCGGTCTGCTCAAAACCTTGATACGCCAACTCACCGCCTAAGGAGAACCGTCCGAATTCGTATGGAGTGACTCGGGCGCTGACAGAAGTGAGGAGGTTGCGCTGTTTGTCGCATGGTGGCCCCATCTTCTGGTTGGAGCTTGGCTTCACTCCGTCAGGACTAAAAGCCTGGTAGTTGTAGGCTTGGTTTTCCGCACCGAGGGCAAGGATAAGCATTGAAGTGCGCGACAGCCTGTGGAGGTACTGGGCGTTGATGGCCGATTGATAGAAACGGCTCTCCCATTTCTTCTCTTTGGTGAAATGGTCTGTTTTGCCGTTGTATCCATCGATGCTGGCGTTGATATTGATCCGATCGTCGCTGGTCAGGTCAAAGCCATAACTGATGCGCCCCGTGAGGTTGCCGTTACTGCCATAACCCAGATGGGCATAACCTTTAGGGGCTCCCTCGGCGACGGCATCGCTCTGAGCGGCCCAAATGGGTTGGAAGACATAAGACTGCACAGTCAGTGGTGTCTTCACATAATCAACTTGGTAGTGCACGGCGGGTTGCTCCACCTTTTGGGGAGTGAGGTTGATCTTGTTGGCGTCGCGGATGATGGGCACATACTTGTTTTCCACCTCCACCACGTCATTGATCTGCGCCCCTGCCAACAAGGGTAGGAAGCACAAGGCCGCTGCGATAGTATATCTTGTCATTTTCATTATCTCAAATATTTCTTCTAATCATAGAGCGTGAACATTTTAGGCGAAGCCAATGGTCAATGTTCAATGGTCAATGGTCAATGCCCCAACCGCTCTTCAATCATGCGGTTGATTTCCTCATTCTCGCTGTAGTTACTCTTGAGCGAAAGCAGATATTGCTTGGCTTCCACGTCCTTGCCCATCTTCTTATAGGTGTCGGACAGGATGATGAAACCACGGGCGAGCCAGTAAGTATGGGGAGTACCCGAGTCGATGAACTGCAGGAGGATGTTTTCCGCCGACTCATACTGGCCCGTCCTATAGGCATAGTCGGCGAGCAGCACATTGGACTGGGCACCGTATTCAGTCTGGGCATCCTGGCTCAGTGTGGTCCAGTCGGCAACAGCCGAAGGCATGTCGCCCAGGGCGTTGTAGCTGGCAGCACGATAGAACAGGGCTTGGGTCTTCATATCGGGCGATATCTTCATGTTCTGCAACATACGGTTGGCCACATCAACAACCACGGAATAGTCCTTGGCTGTGAAGGCACTCTCAAGAAGGCCTTGCTGGGCTTCCAAGCGCTTCTCTTCACTGGATGTGAAGGCCTCCAGCTGAGCGAACAACCGAACAGCATCGCTGTAGTTACCGCTGGCGGTCGCCCTGGCGGCGGCGGAACTGATCATCTCTTCCTGCTGCTCAATGGTCATGGGCTGACCGGCCTTAGAGGCAATCTGGTTGTATTCGTCGATCTTTCCCTCATTGGTGTAGATGTCGCGCAAGGCTGCGAGGGCTGACTGGGCTTCCTGAGTATTGGGGTAGTGGTCGATGACCTGCTGGAAAGTGGTCTTGGCAGCCTGTGCATTGCCTGTCTCAGCATAAAGCAAACCGAGGTTCACACTTGCCTTACCAGAATTCTTGCCTTGTGGATGACTCTCTATCAACGACTTGAAGACATTCATCGCCCTGTCTTTCTCACCACTTTGCATCAGGGCAAGACCCTGCTCATAGAGGGCATCGTCGGTGAACTGCGACTCTTGATATTCCGAACGCAACTGTCCCAGCAGCTCCACCTTGCCGGCATAGTTGCCACTGACGCCTGTGATGAGGGCTTGCTGATAGAGGGAGTAGTCGCCTTGGCTCTTGTCGGTGGACAGGGCATGACGATAAGCCTCCTGAGCACCATCGTAGTTCTTGGCAGAGAGCAAGCAGTCGCCTATACGGTTGAAGGCATCGGCCAAAACGGTCTTGTTGGAGGGATTCAGGTCGGTCAAACGACGGAAAGCGGCTGTGGCATCCCCGTATTTCTTCTGCTTGAAGAGGGCATAACCGAGGCTATAGAGGGCATTGCCGTAGTTGGGGGAAGTAGGCCCTGATTGCGACACACTCTGGCTGAGGTCGGTTGCCGCTTTGTCGTAGTCGCCCGTCCTGTAATGCGACTCTCCTCTCCAATAGAGGGCGTCAGCCTTGGTCTGAGGGTTGTAATTGCCTAATTGCAGGGACTGGGACATCAAGTCGGCGGCTTTCTTGAAATCGCTGTTGGTATAGGCTTGCACACCGAGATGATAGAGCACTTGCTGCTTGGCGGCAAGAATTTCCTTCGTGGGTTGTTTGATCTTATTGATGCTGGCCAAAGCCGTGGCATAGTCCTTGGTGGTGGTATAGACCTCGGTGAGGTACTGTCCCACCTTGGATGCGTTCTTCGACTGCGGATAGTCGTTGAGGAAACGTTCCATCACGTTCACTTGCTCACCGAAAGCACCGGTTTGCCCCTCATGAAGGCAGAGGGCGTAGTTGTAGAGGGCGTTCTCGCTGGCTGCACTTCTGCCTCCCATCTCGGAGGCCTGCTGGAAAGCCATGCGCGCTTGGGGTTTGTTGCCAGAGTCCAAATAACTGATGCCTGCGTTGAGATAGGCGCTTTGCGCCAGTTCGTCACGCTCAGTCGCGGCACTGCGCACAAAATAGTCGGCGGCCTGGGTGTAGTTCTGGCTTTTCAGATAACTCATGGCGAGTTTGTACAATGCCGTGCGCTTGGGATTGTCGGTCTCATCAGCGTAATCCTTCAGAAGTTCTATGGCCTGACGGAAGTCGCCTTTGTCGTGGAGGCATTCTCCCTCTATGCGGTCGGCCTCGGTCGCCAGTTCGCTTTGTCCGTAGCGGTTCTTGAAGTTGCGGATGGTACTGAGAGCCTCGTCGGTCTTACCGGTAAGCATAAGACAGTCAGCCAGATAAACTGGGGCTTTGCGGTGATAGTCGAAAGAATTTCCCGTCACCCGGAAATTCTCTATCGCCTCCTCATATCGTCCTTCTGTATAGTCGATATAAGCAGTATAGTAGAGGGCATCTATACCGCGGCGTTCACTGTACTTCAATGGGGCGAGCAGTTTCTTGGCAGTGGGAATATCTCCGGTCTGGATGCAGGCTATGGCATAATTGAGACTGGCTTCGTCTTGTTCTGCATCGCCTACATTAAACATGTCCGTGAGATGGTAGATGTCAATGGCTTTTTCAAAATCGCCTTTCTCTACCAGCAGGTTGGCGCGCATGAGATGCAACCGATCTGCCTCGGCACACAAAGGGTGACTGATGAGATGGGCCTGGATGAGCTCTTCAGCGACTGACTCGCGTAGGTAGTATTTGCACACCATCAGAAGGCACTCGGCTTGGTCAAGTTGGTTCACTGCACGAGATGCATCTACTCCTGCACCGCGCAGGTATGCCTCAAGCGTCTGCTCGGCGGCATAGTAATGTCCGTCGGCCAACTGCTTACGTGCCAGTTCCAAAGTGTTGGAGGGATCGGTCAGAGGTGTCATGCGCTGGGCAAACAGGACAGGAACAACTGAGAAAAGCGAAAAAAATATGAATAGGATTCGTCTCATTTTTTCTTGATGGTATAAATGGTTTTTTGTGGGCTTTTCTGACGGAATGGATTTGACGGATGACTCATATTGTAAGACCTTCCTCCACCAGCTTCAAGTATTGGATCACTCCTTCTCGGATGGAGTCGAGGCCAAACTGGTCGGGATGGAGCTCAGCAAGAGGTGTCCACCGACAGGAGGCGACATCGTCGTGGGCCACAATATGGGCAGACGATGAAACGCGACAGAGATAGAACAGGTCCATGGTGTGAACCACCAGTCCAGAATAGAGGTAGGTGTTGGGACGGGAAAACAGATAGCGCAACTGACTCTCGCTGACATTCATACCTGTCTCTTCCTTGATCTCACGACACATGGCCTGCTCAGCAGTCTCACCGCAATCGGCAAAACCACCAATCAAGTCCAAAGTGCCTTTGGCGGGTTGCTCACCACGGGTTCCAACCAACAATTCACCTCGGTCGTTCACAATCAAAGCCACCACAGCGCCTGCGGGATTGAAATAATAGACAAAACCGCAGTCGAGGCATCGCTTCGACTTGAAATCGTTGACCTCGAAACGGGGCGAACCGCACAACGGACAGTAGTGGAACTTCTCCAACAGATGTGTCTTGCTCATTGTCGTTTTCTCTGTGTTTTGCACTCCATGCCTACATAATTAAAAGCAAATTTATGACTTTAAATTCAATAAAGGGAAATCAGTGCATAAAATTTGTTAACTTTGCACCCGATTTAACATTATGACAGATTTTTTCACTACTACACATTTCGAAAACGATCCTCGGCATGACTGACAAGAACATCAAGAACCTCTTATTCGACTTCGGAGGAGTAATCATACGACTTGACCAGCCCGAAGCGCTACGCCGTTTCAGCAGACTGGGATGGAAAGACGCCGTCAACCAACTCGATGAATATACACAGAAGGGGATCTTCGGGCAGTTGGAGAACGGCGACATCAGCGCCGAAGACTTCCGCCTCTACCTCAGCCAACAAGTGGGAAGGGAACTGAGCTACGAGGAATGCGAATGGGCGGTACTGGGCTATGCAGGTGAGGTGCCACAGCGCAACCTCGACATGCTCGAAGAACTCCGACAGGAAGGCTACAAACTGATCCTCATCTCCAACACCAACTCCTTCATGATGGGATGGGCCATGAGCGAACGTTTCACACCCTGCGGACGACCACTCTCAGACTTCTTCGACGCACTCTACATGAGCTACAAGGAGAAGTGCATGAAGCCATCACCCGAGATATTCCAGCAGATCATCGATGGCGAGCACATCATTCCTGAAGAGTCGCTATTCATCGACGACGGAATGCGCAACGTGGAAATGGCAAAGACAATGGGATTCAACACCTTCTGCCCCAAGAACGGCACCGACTGGACCCAAAAACTGCGAGAAATACTCAAGTGAAATCTTTCAAGTGACAGCCACCCAAGTGCCCGTCCTTAAGGGCGGTGAAAGCATCCGGAAGGCGGTTAGGTAAGCCGCCATAGCATGGCGGCCCTCAAAAGCATCTCTTACCCTGAAAAGCCCATCTCGCTCTGGTTTAGACACCGCTCTAAAGAACCATTTGTAATGTTTTTATGATTATTAGTAAATTTTTAGTATAAAATTTTGCTCTAGTTGAAATAATATTAGTATATTCGCACCCGAAACGAACTGACTGTGTTCAGTCACTTCAACGTTACCTATAAAAAAACACTAACTAATAATCTAATATGTATGGGTAGATATTATAGTTTCGACGCTAATGTCCGTTTGCAGAGAATGGATAATGAGGGAACGAATGAGGATCTCGAAGGACAGGATGTTGTAGCGAGTGTATTTTGGGAAGAGCGACAAGTGCAAAAAGTGGTCAACTTCATCGTGGATGCCGATGGTGATCCAGACATGGAATATTTCCACCACAAACATCCCGATTTGTATCATGAGATGTGCGAAGCGGCTAAACTGGAGTACGCAGACATGATGGCAAGATTCAGCCCAGGAGAAGAGTTCAAAATACAGTCGGTGGAACCCACTTTCCCCGACGAGATTTACTACGCCGCTGAAAGCCTGATTGCGGAAAAGCAATCCGCTGAATACAACGACGTCTATGCCGACGCCGGCGACCTGTAAGCACTGATTGCACCTGAAGAGACGACCACTCTTTGAAGCGAGTGGAGGTCATTGTTCTCTTATTTCATCATAGTAAGAGCACTTTTTTTGTGCAAAAAACATTTTATTTCGTGAAGAAACACAAGGAAAGTTGCACAAAAGAAAAAAAATAGGTACTTTTGAACCACGAAAACTAATAACAATATATCATTATGGTTGACATCAAGCAATATCTAAGTGAAGCTGAAGAGAAGATGGAAATGGCTACAATGTATCTTGAAGAGGCATTGAGCAGAATACGAGCAGGAAGAGCCAACATACATATCCTCGATGCTGTGAGAGTGGAATCATACGGACAGAACGTGCCACTCAACAACGTGGCAAGCCTTTCTACACCCGATGCAAGAACCATCGCCATCAAACCTTGGGACAAGTCCATGTTCAAGCCTATTGAGAAGGCCATCATCAACTCCAGCGTGGGCATCATGCCAGAAAACAACGGAGAAATCATCCGACTGGGAATACCACCACTCACCGAGGAACGACGCCGCGACCTCACCAAACAGTGCGCCAAGGAAGGAGAAACTGCCAAAATCAGTATCCGAAACGCCAGACGCGACGCTATCGAGAAACTCAAGAAGAGCGTGAAGGACGGTGTGCCTGAAGACGTGGAGAAAGACGCTGAGACGGAATGCCAGAAAATCCACGACAAGTACGTGAAGAAGACCGATGCACTCATCGAGGCCAAGAACAAGGAAATCATGACCGTCTGACGTCGGGGCGAGAGGAATTGATACTGTCGCATACATGCACGGATTAGTCATCAAGAACACTGGCAGCTGGTACACTGTCAGAACCGACGAGGGATTGACGGTGGAATGCAAGGTCAAAGGCAACTTCCGACTCAAAGGAATACGCACCACCAACCCCGTGGCTATTGGCGATGGAGTGGAGATTGTGCAGGGACCTGATGGGCATGCACTCATCTCAAGCATCGACGACCGAAAAAACTACATCATACGGAAAGCCACCAATCTTTCTAAACAATCGCATATACTGGCCGCCAACATCGACCAGTGTATGCTTATTGTCACTATCAACTA
Source organism: uncultured Bacteroides sp. (assembly GCA_946628545.1). Taxonomy (GTDB): domain Bacteria; phylum Bacteroidota; class Bacteroidia; order Bacteroidales; family Bacteroidaceae; genus RUG11857. The sequence continues at coordinate 23,027 of CAMOWU010000031.1, forward strand.
CCCAGAAACATCCACCACCTTCATCGACCGATTCCTTGCCAACGCTGAGGCATACAGCATACCTGCGATACTGGTGTTCAACAAAACCGACCTCATCGACAGCGAGGAAGACAAAGCAAAACTGGAGGAATACACCGCAACCTACGAAGCCATCGGCTACAAATGCCTGCATACTTCAACCATCACGAATGAGGGCATGCAGACACTGCATGACATGATGCAAGGAAAGGTCACGCTACTTTCCGGCAATTCGGGCGTGGGCAAATCCACCATCATCAACACGCTCCTACCCGACCTGAAACTCAAGACCAACGAAATCTCAGATGCCTACAACACGGGAAAGCACACCACCACCTTCTCGGAGATGTTCCCCATAGGCGAGGGCGGATATATCATCGACACTCCTGGCATCAAGGGATTCGGAACCTTCGACATGCAACGAGAAGAAATCGGCCACTATTTCAGGGAAATCTTCCAAACATCGGCGGATTGTCGCTTCGGCAACTGCACCCACACCCATGAACCCGGATGCGCCGTGCTCGAAGCCGTGGAGGAAGGGCGAATCGCCATCTCACGATTCAACTCCTACCTCAGCATGCTCGACGACCAGGACGAAGACCGATACAGACCCGCCGTGAAATAATGACGCCATGAGAACCATCATCCTGACCCTCACTACACTGCTGTCCTTTTTCACATCACAGGCCCAAACTACCTATGAGGAATGTGTGGAGCAGGCCTTAAAAGCCACTTATGCCGACAGCCTCGACAAAGCAGAGACACTCTTCAAAGAAGCGCTCAAGAAAAGTCCAGCCGACCACCGCAACAGCCTCATCTTCTACAACCTGGGGAAGATAAAAGCCAGCCAAGGACTCAACGACAACGCCATCGAGTACTATACCTTGGCGCTCAACAACGTGCCGCTGTCGGTGCCTATCCTCATGGCAAGGGCCAATCTCTATCTCGAGATGGGGAATGACGCAAAAGCCTACGTGGATTACTGCAACGTGCTCGACACCAACCCCGAAAACACAGAGGCACTGGCCTACAGGGCTTACATCAACACCCATGCCAGACGCTACGACCAAGCGCGCATGGACTACGAACGACTGCTCAAGCTCTCACCCGACCACTATGTGGGACTTCTCGGCTTGGCACTGCTCGAACAGAACACACAGCACCTCCCTAAAGCGCTGGAACTCATGGAACAACTCATCGAGAAGTATCCCGACAAGGCCGAGCTCTACTCCATACGCGCTGATATGGAAGCAGAGAACAAACAACCCGAACTGGCCATCATGGACCTGGACAAAGCCGTCGAACTGAGTCCTGAGAACAGCAACTACGTACTGGCCAGGGCCTACTTACATCTGGAAAAAGGCAACAAAAGCCAAGCGAAAAAAGACTTCGAGACAGCCATTAGCCTCGGCGTGCCACGGAGCGGATTGCGATCAGAACTCAAACAATGCAAATAACATGCTGAAACCATATCTGGACCCAGAACGTATAGAAGCCGGTTGCGACGAAGTGGGACGCGGATGCCTTGCCGGCAGTGTCTATGCCGCAGCGGTCATCCTGCCCAAAGACTACGTGAACGAAAACCTCAACGACTCCAAACAACTTACTCCCGCCAAGCGATACCAACTGCGGGACGAGATTGAGCGCGACGCCATCGCATGGGCCATAGGAGTAGTGACCGCACAGGAAATCGACCGCATCAACATCCTCAATGCCAGCATACTCGCCATGCACAGGGCACTCGACGCACTGCAAGTGCGCCCACAGACACTGATCATCGACGGCAACAAGTTCAAGCCCTACCATGGACTACCCTACTCCACCATCGTCAAGGGTGATGCCAAATACCTGTCGATTGCCGCAGCATCGATTCTGGCCAAGACCTACCGCGACGACTACATGAAAGAACTGCACAAGGAATACCCTTTCTACGGCTGGGATCATAATGCGGGATACCCCACAGCAGAACACAGAAACGGCATACGGCAGCACGGCCTGACGCCGTACCACCGTATGTCGTTCAATCTACTCGGCGACAGATATCGCCAACTGGAATTGGATTTTAGTGAATAATGATCTCTCTTTGCTTCTTCTGCGTCTTTTGTTGCGTTGGCTGCTGCTGACCTCCATACTTTGACTTGATTTCTGGCAGGTTCTTTTGAATGTCAGCCACACGACGTGCATCACTGGGGTGAGTGCTCATGATCTCATTCTGTGAGCCTCCGCTCTTAGCCGCCATTTTCTTCCAGAAAGTCACGGCGTAATCGGGATTGTAGCCAGCCATGGTCATCAGCACCAGTCCCATATAGTCGGCTTCGCTCTCATGCTTGCGCGAGAAAGGCAGCATCACGCCTACCTGACTGCCGATACCATACACTTGATTGGCAATACTCTGCAGCTGATAGCTCTGACCCGACAAACCTATGCTCAGCGCCTGAGCGCCATACTGCTGCAGAATCTGCTGGCTCATGCGCTCATTGCTGTGCTTGGCCACCGCATGCGCCACCTCATGTCCAAGTACCACGGCCAACTCATCATCGTTGTCGAACAGGCGCATGATGCCCTCATACACCACAATCTTACCGCCTGGCATACAGAAAGCATTGATCTCATCCGACTTCACCAAGTTGAATTCCCAGGCATAGTTCTGCAGGTCGGCCTGCATACCATTCTCCGACAGGTATTTCTCTGTAGCGGCGGCTATGCGCTTGCCCACTCGGGTGACAGTCTCCGACTGCACTTTTTCCGAAGATACCTGGGCACTGTTCATAAAACTCTTGTACTGGGTAAGACTTGATGACAGCACATCTGCATCCGACACCAGATTCAGTTGTTTGCGGCCTGTGATAGCCACACTCCTGCATCCCGACAGCACTACCACTGCCAGAAGCAACATCAATATATTCCTGATCTTCATTTTGTTATTTGAAATTTATGTCTATTATGTAATTATGATCGATACTATGGAGATCAATGTTCAATGGTCAATGATCAAAAATGCGATTAAGCGAGGGCAGAGCCAAGCTTGCTTGAGCTATGCCGAGCGTGAGCATTTTAGGCGAAGCCAATGGTCAATGATCAATGGTCAATGGTCAATGGCCCTACTCCCAATAGAGGATTTGTGGGTTGATGTCCCACTTGTGGTCTTTGGGGAAGTCATCGCCTTCCCATGCTTTCTTGCTGGTCCACTTCTCTGCGGGAGCAGTCCAGAAGTCGTGGTTGGCAGGCAGACCGAGTGGCATGAAAGCCAGTGATGTCATATAGAGCGAACCGTTGTTGGTGTACCAGTCTGCGACATTGGGATGGTTGCCCATAAATCCGATGGTGAGGAAGCCACCTTCATTGAAGTTGTTGGCTTTGTAGAACATGTTCTTCGCCACAGCGGTGATGGCAGAGCGCACCTGTCCGTTGTGCAGTTCCTTAGGCAACTGCTGACGCCAAGCCAACTGGGCAAGGGGTTGCAACACAGCCATACGGTAAGGGATGGAACGACCGAACACGGGATATGTTCCCTCTGGCGAGATGAAACGCTCCAGGATGACACTGAACTTCTGCATACGCTTCAGCGCCTCTGCATAGCGGGCTTTTGAGCCATTGCGGTTGCCAAGGTTGCGCACAGTCCATGTGTCGTTGCCTTTCTTGGCATTGATCATCTCCAAGCACTCCACGTACATGGGTTGGATGACGTAGGCATTGTAGTAGTCGAAGGCAAAGGCAGGACCGTCGGAATACCAACCGTCGCCAATATACCATTCCTCCACCTTGTTCATTGCCATGTGGATGCGGTACTGGTCGTACTCAGCGTCTACATACATGAGGAAGCACTCTTCCATGGCCACGAAAAGATGCCAGTTGGTGTAGGGAGGGTCGTAGCGGTGAAGTCCCTGCAGCTCCTTGATATAACGCTGTTTGGTGACATCGCTCAATGGCACCCACAGTGAGTCGTAACCTCTGTAGAGACTCTCCACCAAATAAGCTGCATCGACCAGTGTCTGACCACCCGACTTCCATCCTAAGTAGTCAGGACTCTCGGGATCTACAGCGTTGGTGTAGGCCTGGCGGGCCCATTTGCGCAACTGCTGGCGCTGCTTGCACTCAGGGGTGTCGTCGTCGGGAAGGTTGAGCCATGGGGCGATACCAGCCATCAAGCGGGCAAAGGTCTCCATATAGGCCACCTTCTTGTTGCGGTTGTCCCATGTAGGCGAAAGTTCCAGCACCATGTTCTGCTGCAACTTGCCCTCGGCCATGTTGCGCAACACAGGCTCTGACATCTGCCAGCAGATGTCGGCCCAAATCTCACGGTCGCTCATCTGCTCCACTTTGTTACCCTTTTTCTTGTCTTTCTTCTTCTGCGCATCGGCATTTGTCGGCAGCAGGAAGATGGCGATCAATGCGCCAAGCACCACCGCCAAGGTCTTGTTGTGTCTTCTCATATCTGTCATTGTTATCTGTTTTTCTGCTTTAGGCTCATTTCATGTCGCATCATTAGGTCGTGGCACAACATAGAATGGCTCTCAAAATGTATGATGCAAAAATAAAGATAATTTCCGAATTTCTTTACTTTCACAGCAATTATTTTTCAAATCAACAAAAGTTCTGTTCCCTTCAACCTTGCTATTCAACAAATATATCATCCATAGTGATAGCAGCAGAGAACAAACCCGAATAACGGTTCTCCTTCAGACCGTATGTGGTGACAAGGACATGTTGCAACGCATCCTTTGTCTTTGTCACATGTAAGCCTCAACTATTTGGAAACGACTCCATTGTATGCCTTTATTATGGACGAGAAACTGTTCGGTCTCATAGAGAGTGAAGGGAGCGAGGTAGATGGAACGAGAGGTGCGACCATACAATCCACCCTTGTCGCCAATCACTTTGTCGAGCATCCATGAAGTGGAGGAACCACAAACAATCACCTTCAGCCCTTTTCGTGTCGAGGCCCAAGTGTTCCAAAAATAGCTAAAAGCTTGAATCCCACATGGATGAAAATCGGCATAAACGAACCGTGCAGAATTATCATCTCCCCTTTGTTTATGGGCTTTTGAGGATGTCGAGATACAATGGCGGTACAAGAAAGCCATATCGAAGTCGTCTGGGGTTTGAAAAACAATATCGTAATGTTGCCTTCAAATCAAAAATGGCACAGCCTCCATATGGTGTTAACGGAGGCTGTGCGTATATTTGAAATAATTGCAAATCCGACCGAACAGACAGGCTCCTGTCACTGCGTTTTTGTGGGATCAACAACTTCAAACGAGATGCTGATGTAGTTTTCTTCTTCAGGATTCAACTCGTATGTTGTCGTAGACCACCCACTCCACTCATTGTGATATTCTCCCCACTGATCATTCCAACCATAGTGCCGGCCCCTATAGATTATAATAGCAGAATTAAAATTGCCATTTATGCTGGTGAATTGAGCACCTCCCGTCTCAACATATCCATTATGCGACGATAACGGCCCAAAAGTAAAATCGCTCGTTGATTCACTTTCATTCGTAGAAGTATATGTTTTCGATACCATATTTCCTTTACCTTCAGAAATAATGAAATTTTCAAATCCGTCAGAGTTATAATACCTAGTAATGATAAAACGCATATTTCTTTCATCATAATAAGTAGCTGTATCATCTTCTTTTGTCATCTGGTAATAATGAGTTATCTCTAAGCTATCGCAACCAATCCGAGTCATAGTAGCATTACTCCCAGAATAGTCTATCTTAGCTGTATTATTATTAAAGCGGCCAGCGGCTGTAAAAGAAAAAATGAGTTTGCTCAAATCAGCTTCTTTCTGTACACACTCGATTTTATAAACCTTTTCATTATTACCTAAAATGATGGCGACAGAATCTTTACGCTCAAGAGAGAATATGTCCGTATTATTACCCACAGTGAATTCTGCCTCATAGCTACCTTTCGCTTCATCTATCGTTTTCAGTTCACATTTATACCGTCCACCTCCCGAAAGATGTATCTCCCCCTTTGGACAGTTTGTCTCGAAATAGACATTCTGTTTCATTTTCCCCGACGGGTTATAGCCGTCAAATTCAAGCTTACTCGTATTCAACTCAATTGTGTAAGGAATGATGAAAGAATCCTTAAAAGGATCATACAGTTCAAATGGACCATGTCCTGCCCAGTACAACCTTCGAACGATCTGATAAGAACCAGCCTTCAAGCCGGAATTATCAAAGTCGACAACGCATTCATAGTCATCGTCTGAACTCGAATAATCCCAATGGCCTATAGTTCTCTCAAAGTCTCTATTGTCTCCTGTGCCTTTTAAGACGATATCCATCCATACCACTCCAATGTTTTTGTCATGGTACGTTTTCAACTTGTATATAGCACAATTTTCCTTTGTTTCTATCCCCATAGACTCTATTCGTGGAATGAGGCGGAGCGTATCGGGGAAGAAGGGGAAGTTGGTAGAGAAAAACGTCTTCTCCGTCGGTGCGCTCCCCAAGACTGATGCTGTGGTCTTTGCCTCCAAGTCTACAGAAAGCCATGAAGCAGTGAGGTTGGTCTTGTTCAGTTGTTGATAAAGATTAAAACCTTCGTTGTTCACCCAGTCGGTTGAGAATTCCATCTCTCCGGTGATCTTCGGGCCGGCATAGATGTCAAAGCCGAGGTCGCAGTGGAACAGTTTCCTAAACCAACTGGCGGTTCCTACGTTGACATGAAACTTAACGCCAGTCTGCACGTATCCCGTAAGCTTCACATTGGTGGAGCCGATGTCAATAACGTCGCCGCTATTGGAATCCTTTTGGGGTACCCTGTGCAAGTTGTAGTCAATGGGAAAGAGACGGTTGCTGTCGAAAATGATGTCTTCTCCAAAACCTATATATGTCTTGGGAAAGTTTAACTTGGCTTCCAGTTTGCCTTCACCACGCACGAAGAAGTCAGGATATGGTTGCAACTCGAAGATGGGACATTCGGTGGGGAACCAGATACGCAGCGGAAAGTCAAAGTTGCCTAACGATGCCTCGAATCCCCTTTTCACGGACATTGACAGCGACGGACTAACATCAATGGCCAGGTCGCGTGTCATCTTGATAAAAAACCTTGACCAGCCAATGTCGTATGCCAGCCTCACACGATATGCCACATCGACATCGGCAGCGAGAGCAATGCTTGTGTTTTCGTCAGGGTTCCATTCGCGCTGGATGGTGCCCTGTATGTGAAAAAGTTCATAATCTTTGGTTTCAGCTTTTTTACGTTGCGGCATTCCAGCCACACGACGGCGCACCAAGTTACCGTCCTTATCATAGCCCAGTTCCTCAACAGTGATGTACTGTTCAAACACATCGCCAAAATTCTTTGGAGCGTGGCCACGACAGATAGTGCGACGGTTGTCCCATCTGTCGGTCACTATAGTATCCACCACACAACTGAAACTGCCATCAACATATCTCACGTTTTCACCCTTTTCGTCTGTCGGCAATCCAATTAACACATCACCTATATGTGGCTTCAAGTCTGCAGGTAGATCGTAGAAATTGACGGAGAGTTGGCTCCCGCTTTCTATGTAAGGTAAAAGTCCGCACTTTCCAATAAACTTGACCCTTGGATTGAACTTGATTTCTGGCTGCTGGAAGCCGATGGAGTCAATGGCAGCCAGCGGGATGCGGTAGATGGTGTCGGCCAGTTCCACCTCCTGCACCACGTACTCGTCGTGTTCGATGGAGTCGAGGTCGAGTTTCGACACGCCCATACGCTTTATCTCGTCGAAGAAGAATCCGTTGAAATCGCCATCGTTGCGGTAGATGTAGAAGGCTTCCTGCGCAAACAGGGCAGCCCCACTCCCTGTCCTCTCTAAAAGGGAGGGAGCAATCACTTGTGCCCATACCAGAATCACAGAGATCAATAGTTTGTATCTTGTCTTCATATTATTTCCGTTTTCAGTTTGTTGTTTTGTTTCCCCTCCCTTGGGAGGGAAGGGGTGGGCGTCCTTACCTATTCAGGAATTTATATGTTGCATCGCCTACTTTTATAATGTAAGTACCGACCGGTTGGCCGGCCAAGGAAACGACGGCTTGCTGGCTGCCGCGAGCCGTCAGCGACTTCAGTTTCTTGCCGTCAAGGGTGTAGACATCTATGCGCGTGCCGTCGGTCAGGCCTTCAAAGGCCACCTGGTCGGCACCCTGACGGAAGACAATCTCGCCCGGACGGAGTTTCGGTCCGTCGATGGCTGTCATCGGTCCTTCAAAGGTGTAGCGCAGCACGTTCTCCAACTGATAGAACACGGTGGTCTTCGATGTCTTTATGACCAGTTGTGTGCCCTCGAAGGTAGTCTCCGGCTCTTCCGTCAGGTCGAAGTACATCTTCTCGCCCGATTTCTGCCACACCACGAGTTGCTGTGAGGACTGTTGTGCCCAAACCTCTACCCCGCAACTGAGGAGAAATAGCATGGAAATGAATAGTCTTTTCTTCATAGTTATATTATTATATTTTTAAATATGATTGTATGGTTTTTCTAAAATGTAGTTACATACCTTTCAGAACAAAACTATGAACAAAAGTTGAAACAGTAATGCCAAACACAAAAATTCGACTCCCATTCCGTGAAATGGGAGTAAAAAAAACGGAATGGGAGTCGAAAAATAAGGTCGGAGTTATGCTATTGTTGTGCCAGCCACTCCTTCGGTGAGAGTCCAGTGACGGCCTTGAAGGTACGGAAGAAGGTGCTCTCGCTGGTGAATCCCGACTCAGCGATTACAGCATTCAACTTCATGTCGGGGTTCTCGCTAAGGAGTTGTTGGGCGTAATGCACACGGTATTCGGCAACGAGTTGGGCAAAAGTGCAGTGACGCTGGCTTTGGATGCAGTCGGTTAAGGAAGTTACGCTGACTCCCAACTCGACTGCGATATCAGATAAACGGAGGCGTGACGTAAGGTATTGGCGATCTCGCTCTATCGTCTGACAGATACGTTGCATCAATTCCTCGTCGGTTGGATGCTGGTCGTTTGAAGTGAGATGGCCGACAACGGTATGTTTTCTTTTGCTATATAGATAAATAATGTGTGTGAGAATGAGAAGAACTATTACGGTCAAGAGTATCCATAACCAAAGAGGGATGCTCTGCAAATTGGTTGCCTGTCCTGCGGCTTGCCCATCAGGGGCAGAACCAAAATGGTAGAGCCAGACGGTAGGAAGCGGATTGTAGTTGTCTTCAGGATTACCACCTGCGAGGATGAGGTCTCCGTCTGGTGTAACAATGGGAATTGCCACGGTGGCGTGTTCCAAAGAGTCTGTGTGGAAAAGCGTCAGTTCTGCTGGTTGACGGGCAAAGTCGATGGCTAACACAAATTGATGACGGCAGATGCTATCGACTCCAACGATGTAGCCTCGTTGACGTGGCTTGTCGATGACAACAGGTCCTTTGTAGAAAATGGGACCAAAAGAACTATTCATCGGTATGGGGCATACTGTAGGCAGTATTGAAAATGTGGTGTCGCGCATCATGGCGATACCCAATTGTCCACTTTTGTCTGTAACTGCCAGTAGATAGGTGTATTCGCCGTTCAACTCGTCGCCCGTGGAGCATACGCCACTATTGAAAGGCTGGTCGGTGAAAACAGGTTTCCACTGCTCTAATAGTGGCACACGGAAGGCGTCGCCCTTCAGATGGTCCGCCCAAATAGCATCAGGGTGGTTCATGTGCAGATTGCTGCCACTGATGATAAGGGCATCGTCAGGGGCTATGGGGAGAATGTAGGGATTGGAACGCCCTTGTGCCACGTCCTTGAGGTGCTGTACCTCGCTGTTTCCATCGAAGCAGGCAATGGCATCGTCGGCATAATGGTTGCCACTGATAATGATACGTCCATCGCTCAACTGTGTGGCGTTGGCCAGTACACGACGCTTGTCCAGACAACCGAAACCCGTGAAAGAATGCGTCGTGGGATTGTACCGCTCCAATGTGAAAGTCTGTCCTATGCCAAGTACCTCGTCATGGCCTCCACCGATAAGAAACTCATCAGAGTGGAGGACAGCAAAACCATTGTCGTGGCTATAGACCATTGTCATAGGATGCCATGCCCCATTATCAAAATATTCGGCTGTTTGCGTGGGAACAAAGCCGGTGGTGTGACCGCCTGTCACCGTCAGTTCGCCATTGGCGTAGAAGATATTGTGGCCGGAACGTGGTATGGTCAGGTCGGGCAGTCGCTCAGGCACGATGCGCACCATCGGGCAGGAGTTGTCATCAGCTGCCAGAACAGCCGTCGTTGCCATCAGCAGGCATAGCAGCAAACATATGAACGGACGAATCATGGGAGCAAAGGTAGCGTTTTTTGATGAAACAAGCAAGAACCTGTTAAATTACATGTTTGTCTTCAATTATGGTGAATATTCAAAAAGATTATCGTAATTATGAACAGAAAAGGCAGAAAATATTTTCAATCGATAGTCAAATAGTTTTTTTGAAGCCGTTAATCAATCTTAACCAAATCTTAAACTTTGTTGCTTCTCGACCGTTTCATGATTGTCAAAAAATTCAACAAGACGACACCTAAGAATCCATTATCGGGTAATAAAAATTTGTACCGTTTAAAATGGAGCATTTTCAATCGGCATTGATTATCAGAGACTTACATAATCACAAAGGAGTTCCATATGAAGAAAGTTCGACTTAGGCGTATCCATCCAAGGAAGTTCATCAAGAAACACAA
>CAMOWU010000032.1 GCA_946628545.1 uncultured Bacteroides sp.
TTTCAGACCCCACCCCGCCTTTCAGGCACCCCTCCCCTTGCAGGGGCGGGGAGTTTATTCCCTATAGCGACTCCAGGAACTTCACTAATTGCTCGCGTTCCTGCTTGCTGAAATTCTTGAACAGGTTCTTCGAAGCCTCGCCCTCGCCGCCATGCCACATGATGGCTTCAACGAAGTTTCTCGCGCGTCCATCATGCAGGAAATAGTTGTGTCCGTTGACCCTGTACTGCAAGCCTACACCCCACAGAGGTGTGGTGCGCCATTCATTGCCACGGGCAAGACCGCTCACATAGTTGTCGTTCAGACCTACACCCATGATCTCGCTGCCCATGTCGTGGAGCAGATAGTCGGAGTATGGATGGATGGTCTGGCCTCCCAACCATGGCAATTCCGTGCCGTTGAGCAATTTTGATCCGCGAGGACGGGTGTGAAGTGTGGTCACGTGGCAGAGATGGCATTTGGCCTTGTAGAACAACTGCTCACCAGCCATCACGTCGGGCTGATAGATGTTGCGGCGGGCTGGAACACTCAAACACTGCATGTAGAGGTCAACGTCCTCCATATCCTCGGTGCTCACGTCCAACTGGTCATAACTCAATCCCATCATCGATCCTTGGTTGATCTGGCGCTGGCCCTCGCAAATCTCCTCGGGATAACGGCTGTTGGTCATACCCATGTCGGAGGAGAAGCCCAACTCTACAGTCAAGTCGGCATGCTGGGCCTTGTTGCCCGACAAACCCAACTGAAGCACACCTTGTTCTTTGATGTAGTTGGCCTTGCCGCTGATGCCGTACTCAGGATAGTTGCTCTTCTTGGCCAACTGCTCTATTTCGGTGCGGTCCAAGGCCATCATCTGGCCCATGCCCACATGGCGCAGAGGAATGCGCACGGTGCACATCAAGTCTTCAGGACGGATGCTGTCGGCATACCAGTCGGTGATCGTGTACTCGGGGTAGCACAACTCGTAGGATTCTCCGTCGGGGAAATAGAAAGTCTCGTAATGGAGGGAGGTCTTCAACTTGCCCTCGGGCTCGACGCCTAAAATGGCTTGGTCGTGGACCACACGGCCGTAGTCTTGGAAGAATGCGCCGTTCTTGCGGGTGATATAGACCAGCATGGCAGAAAAACCATACTCGCCTGAACCACCACTCGTCCAAAGGGCGGGAGTCGTTCGACCGGCGTTCCTGTGGCAACTGCCACACGAATATCCGGCATAGACAGGACCCAGACCGCCACCTGCACCATTCTCGTTGGAGGTCTTCACATTGTCGTAAAGACGGTCGCCGGTGTTGAAGCGGGTCTCGAATTTACCGCTCACCCAGTCGGCGGGATTGTCGTAGGCAATCGATGAGTTGAGAAAATTGGTGCTGGTGCCTGCCGACAAAGCATACCCATAGGGGATGTCCATGTCGTTTGCATCCAACTCATCCTTGTCATCACACGACACAAGCGCCAAAGGACAAAATAGTAATAATAGGAAATACTTTCTTGAGTAGTTTCGCATATCTTTAGTCTTAAAGAGGCTTCTTAAACTGTCTTTATTCTAAAAACCATTGATGCGAAGGAAGGATGTTTAAACCCTTCCTTCGCTTTTCATGAGCTAACAAGTCATGGATGACCATGACAATCACACTACTTCGTGTGGTTGACCAGGTATGGCTTCAAAGTGTTGGCCAACAGGTTCTCAAGGTTGGAGCATGCCTCCATTGCGGCTTCACTCTCAGCACTTGCTATGTTGTTGCGGAAGGGCTGGGGAATGGCCTGGATGGCATTGGCTGCGGTGTTGATGGCAGCGACAACCTGGCTGTCGAGCGATGGGTTGTACTTCTTCACCAGGGCTGACAGTGAGTTGGCGTTCACTGTGCCGTTGCGGCTGCCAAAGTAGGCGTTGCGGATGGAGTAGATGTTGTTGGTGTAGTCATCGCGCGAGTGCCAGCTGTACCATGACTCCACGGCGTAAAGGGCTTCCTTGGTCTTGCCTTCTACATAGAGGTCGTAAGGCTCGCCAATCTTGGCGCTACCTACCTCACTGGCGATATCCACGCAACCGTCGATGATCTGCTCCACACAGTTGATGGCACTCTGGAAACCCTGGGCACCATTGTGAGCCAAGAACTGGCTGGCGTAGCTCTGACCACCTTCATAACTGTTCTTCCAGTAGTTGTAGAGGTTCTTGGAGTCTGTGCTCAGAAGGTTGGCTACGTGGGTCATGTAGTTGCCCCAAGCCTGACCGTCGGCTGATGCGTACTCCACGTCTTCTGCTGCGTTGCTCTTGGCGGTGGCTGTCACTGTGCGTGGCTGTCCGTCCTTGAAGCAAAGGAACTCAAGGGTGTGGAAACCACGGACGTTCTGAGCAGCGCCTATTTCCTCGCTATCCTCATCGAAGTCGCCACTCCACTCCAACTCGCTCCACTTCTGAGAGTTCAGGATCTGAACGATAGCGGTCTGGTCCAATGGCCATGAGTCCATGTTGGGGTCCAAACCTTTGTCGGCTACAGGACCAAAGAGGAACGCCTCACTGGTCTCCCATGGGGCGCGTGCTTCCAACCATGCGTTGCAGACATCCTCGAAGGCATCATTGCTCGGGTTGTTGGTGAAAGCCACCACACTCAGGCGAAGGGCTTCGTTGCGGGCTTGAAGGTCGCTGTAGGTGGGAAGAACCACGGAGTTGACGTATTGGTTCAGAATAGCGTCGTACTCATTATCGGCAATCTCAACTTGAGTGGGGTCGGTAACACCATTCTCGTCATCATCATCACCACAGGATGTGGAGAATGACAACAGGCCCATGCACAGCAGGCCAAACATCATTTTGTTTTTCTTCATTCTTTTATTAATATTAGTTATTGTTGATTTTTTTCTCTATCTATTGATCGCACATCTAATGACCTTGAGCCCTGTGCCAGTGCTTTTCAAGGTTGGTGCAAACATCTACTTCTTGAAAAACCAATCGACAAAAGCAATGCCGATGGCGAATTCATTCTCGCTGTTGTACTTCCCCGATCCGAAGATTTTGTTGGTGCCTATCTGTCGGGTTGTGTAGTCGGCCTTCACCACAAGGTTGGGCAAAGCCTTCCAGTTCAGACCGGCTGTCCACATGCTCACCTGGCAACGGTCGTCCATCACGTTCGTTCCTGCTGCCTTCTCCTGGGGGTTGTAATAGCCGTAGTGGACAAAAGGATAAATCACTGGGAACTTCTCATTGCCTACAATCGACTGCAGGTTGACACCTACCTCACCGCTGTAGGACATGGCTTTCTTGGCAATAGGGGTCAGGCGGCTGTAGCCCGACAGGTTCGACAGACGTCCGTTCCTGGCGCCGAGTTTGTCGGCGTTGCCCAGGTGTCCTTGCATGAAGTTGGCGCGGGCGGTCACGTATTTGTTCACATACTGGCCATCGAAGGTGAAGATGGTCACGGGCAACTTGCCCAAAGAACCGTATGTCGTCAGTTTGTCGCAGTTCTTGCCGGTATTGGCACACCAGTAGAAGGAGGCTCCCAGACGAAGACCAGGAACGCTTGCCCAGTTCAGACGGGCTACGTAGGCAGGACTGGTGAAGTTATCGACTTCAAACTTGCCTTGTTTGCCACCGGCTACCCAACTGTTGCGGTCGAAACCATTGGCGTTCAGACCTGTCACAATCATGGCCTCATAACTGAAACGAGCCAGTCCTTTGCCAAAACGGCCGAAGAACTCAATACCTGTCTCATGCCAAGTAGAGGGCAGGATGGTCGTCTCTCCTTCTGGACGGGATGTACCGAAGAAATTGATGGGTTCGTGGTGGGCATTCGTCAATCCCACGGGAACAATCATGTGGCCGGCGCGGATATTGAATTCGGGGAGGATGTAGCGGGTCAGGTGGAATTGCTCTAAGGCCACCTCGCCACCTTTCTCCAGCTCGGTCTCGTACTCGCCGTTCTCAGTGTTCTCCAATTCTGTCTCGATGCCGGTGCCACCAGCCTCGAACTCCACCTCAACACCAAGTACCCATTTGCTCGTGAACTTGTAGTCGCCTGCTATCACAAAACGGGGAATGGAGATGGTATTGTGGTTGGTCTTCGAGTTGCCTTCGCTGCCACCATAGAAACGGTTGATGCCGTAGTCTTTGAAATTAGCCACAACCTCACCGTAACCACCTATGCGGTATTTTTCGAAATTATCCTGGAAGTCTTGTGCGTGAACTGAAAGGTGTGTCAGCATCAACAGACACAACGGAAGAACAAACAGTCTTTTCACCTTATTATTATAAGTCATCATCTTATTGAATTGAATAGTTTGAATTCATCTCTTTTTGCGTTGCAAAGTTAAAAAGTAATTAAAATAGTTGCAATACTCAAAAATAATGAAAAGTATTCGCCAAGCCTTTGTCAGTGGGTATTTTTAGTGGTATAGATGGTAAAATCAAGGGACTAAACAACAAAAAAATGTGGCAAACATGAGTGTCTGCCACATCTTTTTTTGCCGATGCCATAATTTATTTGATTTGCAATCGGCTTAATCAGCAATATTTGATAGATTGATAATTGGGTGCGTTTCCAATTGCAAAATTATAACCTTAAATGCAAATAGGAATTACCCTTTTGATTGCGTTGTTGTGCATTTTGTCGCTTTCTGCCAATTTTTCCCTTAGGAGGTGCGGCATTCCTGCCGCACAATAGATTTGAAATAGAAAGCCTAATAATGGTGTTTGTCAAGAAAGCCTCATGATTGTGTTCCATCAGGAAAGCCTAATGATAGTGTTCATCATGAATGCTTTATGATTGTGTTCGGCCGGAATGCCTTATGATAGTGTTCGGCAGGAATGCCGAACCTCCTACTGCAACGCGGGGTACGCAGGCATCTTGCCTGCGATGATGAATTGCGCGTCCTACAGACGCGTCGCAGGCTGGGAAGCCTGCGTACCCTCATCAAACCGATGCTTCAATAAAACAATAACCAATAACAACCCATTGGCTTCGCCTAAAATGCTCTCGTTCCATCGCATTTTTGACCATTGAGCACGCGGGGTACGCAGGCATCTTGCCTGCGACGCATCCAAAGGACGCGTAATAGACTCCCCTCCCTTTTAAGGGGAGGGGCAGGGGTGGGGTACATCTCCCCCTTTCACTTCCCCTTTAACTCCCCCTTTAACTTCCCCTTTCACTTCCCTTTTAACTTCCCCTTTAACTTCCCCTTTAACTTCCCTTTTCACTTCCCCTTTAACTTCCTCTTTAACTTCCCCTTTAACTCCCAATTCATCTTTTTCTTACTATTTTCAATAAAAATAGGCTAAAACCTTTACGGTTTGAAATAAAAGTTGTAAATTTGCAGCCAATATTGCACAAGGTGCACACGAAACAAGCATCTCCTGCAAGTCAACAATACAAATATATGCAAGTACTCATCAACATTTTTTCGGTCATTGCACTAAAAGTGGTCGTCGACTTATCATTAAGCCGTGAGAATGGGTATGCTCATATTTGACATCTCAACTGAAACGAAACAGAGCCTTTCTCACGGATGACTTGGGGGAGGCTTTTCTTTTTATAATAACAACAATGTATATTTATTTCTAAACGATATGAAACATCAATTACGCAGTGCGGTTTGCACAGAAGGAAGAAGAATGGCTGGTGCCAGAGCACTTTGGGTAGCCAATGGTATGAAGCGTGAACAGTTCGGAAAACCAATCATCGCTATCGTCAACTCCTTTACTCAGTTCGTCCCTGGACACACACATCTGCATGAGGCAGGGCAAATCGTCAAGGAGGAAATCGAGAAGATGGGATGCTATGCTGCTGAGTTCAACACCATTGCCATCGACGACGGCATCGCCATGGGACACGATGGCATGCTCTATTCCCTTCCTTCGCGCGACATCATAGCCGACTCTGTAGAGTACATGTGCAATGCGCACAAGGCGGATGCTATGATCTGCATCTCCAACTGCGACAAGATCACCCCGGGTATGCTCATGGCTGCCATGAGACTCAACATTCCGGCTGTCTTCGTATCGGGAGGACCTATGGAGGCAGGTAAGTACAAGGGTGAGAACCTCGACCTCATTGCCGCTATGGTCAAAGGAGCCGACAAAACCGTCTCTGACGAGGAACTGGCGGAGATAGAAGGCAGGGCTTGCCCTGGATGCGGATGCTGCTCGGGCATGTTCACCGCCAACTCCATGAACTCACTCACTGAGGCCATCGGACTCTCGCTGCCAGGAAACGGCACCATACTCGCCACTCATGTCAACCGCAAGGAACTCATGAAACAGGCGGCAAGGCAAATCGTCAAGAACGCACTCGCTTACTACGAGGACGGAGACGAAAGCGTGCTGCCAAGAAGCATCGCCACAAGGGAGGCATTCCTCAACGCCATGACACTCGATATCGCCATGGGAGGATCCACCAACACCATCCTGCACCTGCTCGCTGTGGCGCAAGAGGCTGGAGCGGACTTCAAGATGACCGACATCGACCAACTCTCCAGAAAGGTACCTTGCCTTTGCAAGCTCGCCCCCAACACCCAGAAGTACTCCGTGCAGGAGTGCGGTAGGGCAGGAGGCATCCTCGGTATCCTCGGAGAACTGGCCAAAGGTGGACTGCTCAACCTCGATGTCAAGAGGGTCAACGGTGCCACACTCGGTGAGGACATCGAAAAGTACTCTATACTCAAAGACCATATCGACCCAGAGGCTCAGCGCATCTATGAAAGCGCACCGGCTGGCAAGTTCTGCAACCAACTCGGCGTGCAGGACACCAAATGGGGAGAACTCGACAAGGACCGCCAGAGCGGATGTATCAGAAGCCTCGAACATGCCTATACCAAGGACGGCGGACTGGCTGTGCTGTTCGGAAACATCGCGCAAGACGGATGTGTCGTCAAGACCGCTGGAGTGGATGAAAGCATCTGGCATTTCGAAGGACCAGCCAAGGTCTTCGACTCGCAAGAGGATGCCTGCGAGGGAATCCTCGGAGGAAAGGTGCAGAAGGGAGATGTCGTCGTCATCACACACGAAGGACCCAAGGGCGGACCTGGCATGCAGGAGATGCTCTACCCGACATCCTACATCAAGTCCATGCACATGGGCAAGGAATGTGCCCTCATCACCGACGGACGTTTCTCTGGTGGTACATCTGGTCTGTCTATCGGACATGTCAGCCCTGAAGCTGCTGCCGGTGGAAACATCGGAAAGATTGTGGATGGCGACATCATCGAAATCGACATCCCCAACAGAACCATCAACGTCAAACTTTCCGACGACGAACTGAACGCCAGACCACAACAGCCACTCAAGCGCAACAGAGTCGTCAGCAAGGCGCTCAGGGCTTACGCACAGAGCGTCAGCTCTGCCGATAAGGGTGGAGTCAGAATCATTGACTGAGCCACGGGAAGCCATAATTAAAGTGATACTTTAACTAATCTGTATAAATTATTAAGAATAACCATATTATGAAAGAGAGAATTACAGGTGCTGAAGCCTTGATGAGATCACTCGTAAACGAGGGGGTGAAGACCATTTTCGGTTACCCTGGAGGTGCTATCATGCCTGTCTTCGACGCACTCTATGACTATAGGGACAGGCTCAACCATATCCTCGTCAGACATGAGCAAGGTGCTACTCATGCAGCACAAGGCTATGCGCGTGTGTCGGGAGAAGTGGGATGCTGCCTGGTCACCAGCGGACCTGGAGCTACCAACACCATCACGGGCATCGCTGACGCCATGATCGACAGCACACCGATGGTCGTCATCTGCGGACAGGTAGGAACAGCTATGCTTGGTACCGACGCTTTCCAAGAGGTCGATGTCGTGGGCATCACTTCGCCTATATCCAAATGGAACTTCCAAATCAGAAGGGCTGAGGATGTGGCATGGGCGGTCAGCAGAGCCTTCTATATCGCCAAGAGTGGAAGACCAGGACCTGTGGTGCTCGACTTCGCCAAGAACGCACAGACGGGGATGGTGGATTACGAACCGGCAAAGGTCGATTTCATCCGCAGCTACGATCCCGAACCACAACCCTCTGAGGAAGCCATCAAAAAGGCTGCCAAGATGATCGACGACTCCGTCAAGCCTTTTGTGCTCGTCGGTCAAGGTGTGGAACTGGGCAATGCGCAACCCGAACTCAAGGAGTTCCTTGAGAAGGCGCAGATACCGGCTGGATGCACACTGCTCGGACTCTCTGCGCTGCCTACCGATCATCCGCTCAATATGGGTATGCTCGGAATGCACGGCAACCTCGGACCCAATGTCATGACCAACCAGTGCGACTTGCTCATCGCCATCGGCATGAGATTCGACGACCGTGTGACTGGCAACCTCAAAACCTACGCCAGACAGGCCAAAATCATCCATTTCGACATCGACCCATCGGAGTTCGACAAGAATGTCAAGGTGGATCTGCCTGTATTAGGCAACTGCAAGCAGACATTGGCTGCAGTCACAAAACTCATCAGTCCGGCTAAGCACAACAGCTGGATCAACGGTTTCAAACCATACGCTGAAAAAGAATACAACAAGGTCATAGAGAAGGCCATCAATCCCACTCAGGGTCCACTGCTCATGGCTGAAGTGGTGAGAAAGGTTTCAGAAGCGGCGAACAATGAGGCGATATTGGTCACCGACGTCGGACAGAACCAAATGTTCGGATGCAGGTACTTCAAGTTCACCAAGCCCAGAAGTGTGGTCACATCAGGTGGATGCGGCACCATGGGATTCGGACTGCCTGCGGCTATTGGAGCCACTTTCGGAGCACCCGACAGAACGGTATGCCTCTTCGTAGGAGACGGAGGACTCCAAATGACCATTCAGGAACTCGGAACCATCATGGAGCAGGGCTCACCTGTCAAGATCATACTGCTCAACAACAATTTCCTCGGAAATGTGCGTCAGTGGCAGGCCATGTTCTTCAACCACAGATACTCCTTCACACCGATGGCCAACCCTGACTACGAGAAGATAGCGGAGGCGTACGGCATACCTGCGCACACGGTCGTTGAGCGGGAAGACCTCGACAACAGCATCAAAGTCATGCTCCAGACACCTGGACCGTATCTGCTGCAGTGCGCTGTGCTCGAGGAAGACAATGTGCTGCCCATGACACCTCCGGGAGCGGATGTCGATAAGATGTTGCTCGAAGTACCGGAATAAAGTGATAACAATTTTCAAGTAACTCATTAACAGAGGGATAAAACAATGCCTAATCAGAGTAATGATTGCAACACCTGCGGCAAGTGCGACAATGCCGCAAGGGAAAAGAACAGCACCAAGAACGGAATGCCACTGCATACGATCATCGTCTATTCGGAGAACATCTCGGGTTTGCTCAGTCAGATCACGGCTGTCTTCACCAGACGACAAGTCAACATCGAGACACTCAATGTCTGCGCTTCTTCTACTCCTGGAGTGCATAAGTACACCATCACATGCTATTGCGACACCGAAATGGCGGAGATGCTCAAGAAGCAGATGGAAAAGCGCATAGACGTCCTGCAGGCCAACTACTTCACCGACGACCAGATCTACATACAGGAAACGGCGCTTTTCAAACTCTCAACACCCGTCATCCTCGAGAACAATAGAATCAGCAAGGTCATCAGACTGCACGACGCTAAGATTGTGGAGGTCAACCCCACATACTCCATCGTGGAGAAAACTGGACTCACGGAGGAAATACTCTCGCTCTTCGAATCGCTCACCAAACTGGAGTGCATCCTGCAGTTCGTGCGGTCAGGACGAATCGCAGTCACCAAGAGCCGCATAGAGAAACTCGACGAGTACATACAGCTCAGAGAGCAAAAGCGCGCCCAAATACTCGAGCAGTAGGGACGCGACGTGTCGCGTCCGAAATCCAAGGGAAGAAAACCAAGGGACGAAATTGATGAACAAAGTAGAAACAACACGGCATATCGTCGATCCCTTCCACACCGACTACAAGAAACAACTTTCTTGGGAAACACTCGGAGTCGATTTGCTCAATGCTGCTGAAAACCACGCCGCATTGAGAGGATTCGGCATGAAGGATGTCAACGACGTCAACTACACCTGGGTATTGGCCAGGCTGGTCATTGAACTCGACACCACTCCTGTGGTCTATCAAGACTATCATATCGACACGTGGATAGAGAATGTCTATTCCTTGTTCACCAACCGAAACTACGCCATTCACGACGGAAAGGGAACGGTCTATGGATATGCCAGGTCCATCTGGTCAACCATCAACTACGAGACAAGGAAACCAGTGGATCTCATCGAATTTCATGGGAAAGAATTTGATGCTTACTGCGCGCCGGAGATCAACTGTCCCATCGCGCCTTATTCGAGGATTAAACCACTCAGTGGGGCTGAAATCGTGAAGATGCACAAGGTCAACTACTCCGACATCGACATGAACGGACATGTCAACAGCATGAAGTACTTGCAGCATCTGAGGGACATCTTCTCACTCGAGCAATACAGGCGGCAAAGACTCAGGAGGGTGGAGCTTCAGTATCAGAAAGAAAGCTACTACGGACAGTTCCTGCAGTTCTTCATGAAAAAGGAGTCCGACAACATCTACGATGTCGAAATATGCCGGACCGACGACGAAACCCACGAAAAAGGGGAGGTTTGCGTCAGGGCAAGGCTGATTTTTGAATAATTAGCACAATGCCGAAGGCATAATTGGATTTAATATTGTAATTTTGCAAAAATAATCATATTAACCGCTGTCCCAGATCATCAATGAAGGGATGGCATAAAACACAAACAAACAAATGGCACAGATGAATTTCGGTGGCGTCATCGAAGAGGTGGTCACCAGCAAAGAATTCTCACTGGAGAAGGCACGTGAAGTGCTCAAGAACGAGACTATCGCAGTCTTGGGTTATGGTATTCAAGGTCCTGGTCAGGCAGGCAACCTGCGCGACAATGGATTCAACGTCATCGTTGGTCAGCGTGAGGGTAAGACCTACGACAAGGCCGTGGCTGACGGATGGGTTCCTGGAGAGACACTTTTCTCTCTCGAAGAGGCTGCAGAAAAGGGTACAATCGTCTGCATGCTGCTCTCAGATGCAGCTCAGATCGCTGTGTGGCCTAAGATCAAGCAATACCTCACTCCAGGTAAGGCACTCTACTTCTCTCACGGATTCGCCATCAACTGGAACGACCGCACTGGCGTAGTGCCTCCAGCCGACATCGATGTCATCATGGTGGCTCCTAAGGGATCTGGTACTTCCCTGCGCACCATGTTCCTCGAAGGACGTGGACTCAACTGCTCTTACGCCATTTATCAGGACGCTACAGGCAAGGCCGAGGAGCGCACACTCGCCTTCGGTATCGGTATCGGTGCTGGATACCTCTTCAAGACCACTTTCCAGCGTGAGGCTACAAGCGACTTGACAGGTGAGCGTGGTTCGCTCATGGGAGCTATCCAGGGACTGCTCCTCGCTCAGTACGAGGTGCTGCGTGAGAATGGTCACTCTCCATCAGAGGCTTTCAACGAGACTGTTGAGGAACTCACTCAGAGCCTTGGCCCGCTCTTTGGCGAGAAGGGTATGGACTGGATGTACGCCAACTGCTCAACTACAGCTCAGCGCGGTGCACTCGACTGGGCACCACGTTTCCACGATGCTGTGAAGCCCGTCATGCAGTGGCTCTACTACTCAGTGAAGACTGGCAACGAAGCTCAGATCTCCATCGACAGCAACTCCAAACCCGACTACCGCGAGAAACTCAATGAGGAGCTCAAGGCCATGAGGGAGAGCGAGATGTGGCAGGCTGGTGCTACTGTACGCAAACTGCGTCCAGAAAACAACTAAGCACTGCTTGGACTATCGGAAAGTAAAAAGGGAGGCACAAGCCTCCCTTTTTTCGTCAACTCCCCTCCCCTCTAAACAAAAACTCCCCTCCCATCTAAGGGGAGGGGTAGGGGTGGGGTATTATAGGGATATAAATTTCCCTTTTCCCTCAATGCTTACTATTCGGGCAATCTTTTCCTTTTCCACAACCGCAGTCGCAGCATCCACCGCATCCGCAGTTGCAACCTTTGGATTTCCCGCTCAGTTGTCGCCACAGGTGTCTTCCTGCTATGCCGAAGGCCGTGATTACGATTGTGGCTACTATGATAGTTTGCATGTTTTCCGTAAATAATTCAATGTTCAATGTTCAATGTTCAATGTTCAATGGTCAATGAAAAAAATGTTCAATGTTCCCATCAAGTTTCCAATCTGATACAGCAACGTGGAGCAGATCCATGCCAGTGCCGTGGTGTAGGCCATGGTGAACAAAGCCCATTTCCAGCGTCCTGACTCGTTCTTGATCGCTATGCAAGTGGGGATGCAAGGCATATACAAAAGCACGAAGACCAGGAACGACAGGGCCGACAGCGTCGTCATACCGCTCTTGCGCAGAATACCC
Source organism: uncultured Bacteroides sp. (assembly GCA_946628545.1). Classification (GTDB taxonomy): domain Bacteria; phylum Bacteroidota; class Bacteroidia; order Bacteroidales; family Bacteroidaceae; genus RUG11857. The sequence goes on from CAMOWU010000032.1 coordinate 12,379, forward strand.
GACAAACGGGCCTCATCGGCTGCCTCATCGTCCAGCTGCTCGGCGTCGGCATCGCTCTGGCTGTAAAGCACACCCATCGTCGATGCCACAATCTCCTTGGCTGCTGTACCTGCCAAGATGCTCACACCCTCTCGCCAGGCAAATCCACAAGGACGAATGGCGGGTTCTATCAACTGTCCCAACTGCCCAATATAACTCTGCTTCATCTGAAGCTCATGGCTGTTGTCTGCCACTGAAGCTGTCGTGGTTTGCGCCATTTCCTGCGTGCTTGGGGCTTGGTCGTGACGGGGAAAGTAACTCAGTGCCCAGACGATGATGGAGGCGACCAGAATAGTTGTGCCCATCTTCTTCAGATAATGCCGGCCTTTCTCCCATGTATGGCGGAAAACGGATTTCCAGGACGGGAGGCGGTAGGGTGGGAGTTCCATCACGAACGGACTGCTCTCGCCTTGCACCAAGTGGCGGGAGAAAAGACGCGCCATCAGCACCGACATCAGAATGCCCAACGTGTAAAGCCCTAACAGAAGCAGGGCTTTGTAGTGGGGGAAGAAGGCGCCAATGATGATGATATAGACGGGAAGTCGGGCGGAACACGACATCAGGGGAACAATCAGCATCGTGATCAGGCGCGACTTGCGGTCTTCTATCGTGCGGGTCGCCATCACGGCTGGAATGTTGCAACCAAATCCCATAATCATCGGAATGAACGACTTGCCGTGGAGTCCCATCTTGTGCATGATGCGGTCCATGATGAAGGCGGCGCGGGCCATGTAGCCCGAGTCCTCCATCCATGAGATGAAGGCATAGAGAATCATGATGTTGGGTAGGAAGATGATCACACCGCCGACACCGGCGATGATGCCATCCACAATCAGATCCTTCAGCGGACCGTCGCCCAGCAAACTGCTTTCACTCACTGCATTGCCCAGCCAACCTACGCAGGAATCAATCCAGTCCATCGGGTACTGGCCGATGTTGAACGTGCAGTAGAACATCAGGTACAACAGCAGGAAGAAGATGGGGAATCCAAGGTATTTGTTGGTCACCACACCGTCGATGGCTTTGGTGCGCAAGCGGCTGTGGCTCGTCTTGTGCACATTCTCAAAACATTCCTTCAAAGCCCCTTGCACATAGCCATACTTGGCGTCGGTGATGGCGGTCTCGCTGTCTTCCTGGATCTCGGTTTGCAACTCTTTCTGACAGCGGTCGCGGCAGGCGATGATCTCCTTGTAGTTGTCGAAGTCGCTGATGATCTGACTGATCTGCTTGTCGTTCTCCAGCAACTTGATGGAGATAAAGCGGGCGGAGTAGTTGTGGTGAGGCTCAGGGTTCACACGAACCAAGGCTTCCACCGAGTCGATGTATTTCTCGATGATCGGTCCGTGGTTGATGTGGATGTGGCGGTAGAACTGGCCATGACCCTCATAGATGGAGATGATGTTGTGAAACAATTCCTTCACACCCTCACCGCTGCGTCCAACGGTTGGAACGATCTTCATGCCCAGCAACTGGCTCAACTGCTCTTGGTCCAGTTTGTTGCCGCTCTCCCTGAACTCGTCATACATGTTCAAGGCGATGATCATCGGCACGTCCATGTCGATCAACTGGCAGGTCAGGTAGAGGTTGCGTTCCAGGTTGGAGGCATCCACCACATTCACAATCACATCGGGCATCTGCTCGATGATATGCCGGCGAACGTAGAGTTCCTCTGGAGTGTAGGCCGTCAGGGAGTAGGTGCCAGGCAAGTCGGTGATGTTGAAACGGTAGCCGTCCATGTCGAAATGGCCGGTCTTGGCGTCAACGGTCACACCACTGTAGTTGCCCACACGCTCATGAGCGCCGGAGGCGATGTTGAACAAACTGGTCTTGCCGCTGTTGGGGTTGCCCACGAAAGCCACGTTGATCTCATGTCCCTTGGCCTCGGTGGCGCGAAGAAGGAGGTCGGTGCCTTCAAGAATCTCGGTAGCACCTGTGTCGTGCTCCGCTTTCCATCGCTTGGCCTCTTCCTCATTCACTACTTCAATCAGGTTGGCCTCAGCATGACGAAGGCTCACCTCATAGTCCATCACACGGTATTTCACAGGATCGCGCAAAGGAGCGTTCAACAACACTTCCACCATCTTGCCTTTGATGAAACCCATCTCGATGAGCCGCTTGCGGAAGCCACCGTGACCATTCACCTTCACAATCATTCCGCGTTCGCCGCTCTTCAGTTCTGATAACCGCATATTATTATACTATATTTGTCTCTTTTTTATTCTAAGTGCAAAATTAGCACTTTTATTCCATTTTGCCAATCCTTATTTCTGAGTATTGATGACGGAATTGTCGCCAATATACATTTTATGCGTTTCTAAATACCCAAAAATGATGATTGGATGAAATTGTTTTTTTTCGTAACTTTGCAATCTAAAGTAGGAGGTGCGGCATTCTGCCGCACAACAATGTTTTGCACTACTGCCGAACAACCGTATTTGGCATTCTGCCTCACGATGATGTTTGGCATTTCTGTCGCACCTCTTGTCTTTATTTTTCGATTATTTGTTATGAGTGTTTAGGTTTATGGAGAAGTTATTTAGAGGAAATGACAAACTCAGCGATGTCATTGCCACCGACTACCGTTTCCTGTGGATCGTGTCTCGTTTTGGCATTTCGCTTGGCTTTGGAGAAAAGAGCATTTATGATGTTTGTGCGGAAGAAAAAATCGACTGCAATACCTTTCTTGCGGTCATCAACTACGTGAAGAGCGGAGCGGAAAACACCCCTCAGAACGTCCACAATATATCGGTCGAAACGCTGGTCAAATTCCTCAGGCAAACACACGAGTATTACCTCAACTACCTGCTGCCCAATATCAGGAGGCGTTTGCTCAGCAGCATCGATTGCAGTGTCAAGAACGAGGTGGCGTTTCTTTTCCTCAAGTTTTTCGACGACTACACTCAGGAAGTGCGCACCCACATGGAGTTTGAGAGCTCTACCGTGTTCTCTTTTGTCGATCAACTGCTCAAAGGCGACCTGCCTTCACCCGAAAGCGTTCATCTCATGTCGAAGCACCACGACAAGATGGAGGAAAGACTCGGTGAACTCAAAAACCTCTTCCTGCAGTATTATCCACAAAAAGAGAACAACAACGAACTCATGGACGTGTTGCTCTCTATCTATGGTTGTGAGGAGGATCTCACCATGCACTGTCTGATTGAGGACAATATCTTCGTGCCTGCTGTCAGAAGGCTGGAACATGCCAACAAACTCAGAAAACCCAAGAAGATAATGGAGGTGGTGGAAGAGACCAACGAACAGGATTCAGACCTCAGTCAGAGAGAGAAAGAAATCGTCACCTGTGTGGCAAAGGGTATGGCAAACAAGGAGATTGCCGACAAATTGTGTCTTTCCATCAACACCGTCACCACACACCGCAGGAACATCGCGCGAAAACTGCGCATCCACTCTTCTGCGGGCATCACCATCTACGCCATCGTCAACAAACTCGTCACTCTCGAGGAAGTCAACATGTAATCACCCCCAACTCCCCTCCCATCCAATCAAAAATACTCCCCTCCCATTTAAGGGGAGGGGTAGGGGTGGGGTGATAAGTCCTTCCGACCCCACCCCGCCTTTCAGGCACCCCTCCCCTTGCAGGGGCGGGGAGTCCATTCCCCTCCCATCTAAGCTAAAAAAACTCCCCTCCCATTTAAGGGGAGGGGTAGGGGTGGGGTGTTACTATTACATGGGTTATAATACCGCCTACTGATACTCTTTCTTGATCCTCACTTCTATTCCGGCATCTTTCAGGGCCTCAGGAATGCCACTGACGTCTGTCTGCCCGTAATGGTAGGGGTAGAGCACACGTGGTTTGATGCGTTTGGCGGCATTCACCAACTGCTCTGGAGTCATGGTGTAGGGTTGGTTGCAGGGCAGGAAAGCAATGTCGATCTCGCCCACTTGGTCCATCTCGGGGATGTCCTCAGTATCGCCAGCCACATAGACACGCAGGTTGTCGAAGGTCAGGATAAAACCGTTGTCGCGCCCTTTGGGGTGGAACTGTTCACGACCGGCAGTGGTGTTGTAGGCGGGAACAGCCTCTACCTTGATGTCGTCGAGTGTCGTCGCTTCACCGTTGGCCATCACCTCACCATAGCCCAGCATCTCTGCGCAACGTGCGTTGGTCACCAGTCGGGTGCTTTCTTTCGTCAGCGTCTTGATGGCTTCCTTGTCGAAATGGTCGCCATGCTCATGCGTCACCAGGATGAAGTCGGCTTGGGGCTTCTGGCTGTAATCCACACTGCGGTCGCCAAGACGGCGAACGGGGTCGATTTCTATCTCCCGACCATCATAAGTGATGCGGATGGATGCGTGGATCAAGGCTTCAAATTCCAAGGTATGACCTGCTTGGGTCACAAACTTATCGCCACTTTCCACTGCATTTTCACGGCCTTTCACTGTCGCGCGCCTTGTCAGGTTCCAAGCCAGAATGCCACCTTTCAGGTTCACTACCGTGAAACCTTCTTTCACCAGCATCGTTGCGGCCTTGGCCGAACGGCGTCCGCTTTTGCAATACACGGCGACAGGACGGTTTTTGTCCAACAGGTCAAGGGCGTTGTCCAGGAAATGCTCTTTCGACACGTCGATATTCACAGCGCCTGCAATATGTCCGTCAGCGTATTCTTCGTCGGTGCGGACATCTACCAACTGTACATCGTCGCGAGCGATGAAATCTTCAAACGATTTGGCATTGACCGACTCAAAGGAGGGGGAAGTGGTGCAGCCAACGGGTAGGTTCAGTCCTACCAACGATAAAAGGAATGCTAAAATCTTTCTCATAGTGATCAATAGTTGTTGATTGTCTGTAGGGACGCGACGTGTCACATCCGTTGTCTTCTACCAAAGAGAATTTGTTTTCACATGCAAATTTAATCTTTTTCTCTGATTAACAATCTCTTTCTGTCAATAATGTTTTATCTGAACAGCAACGGCAGCAGTTCTCTCAGACATCGGCGCCAAGTCAACCACTCGTGCGCAGTCCCCTCCGAACAGTAGTAATGGGTATGGATGCCCATTTCACGGAGTCGGTCACAATAGTCTTTTGTACCCATGCGCTCACAACTCCCGCAGCCGAAGAAAAACAATTTCACACGGGAATTGAAGGCGCCAGGATTGGAGAACACTCCTCCATAAACCGCAGGAAGTTGTGGTACGTCGAAGTGGAAAGAACCACTGAAGGTGCTGACATAGGCGAAGAGACCAGGATGGCGGCATACGATATCGAGGGTTTGCCGACCGCCTAAGGAATTGCCGGAGATGGCTCTGTGAAGGCTGTCGGCATAGGTGCGGAAAGTGCGGTCAACCGACGGGATGAGGTCTTCCACCATGATCGACTCAAACTCTGCTCCATAGTCTTGCCAAGTCACTTTGGGGTGCCGTTTGTTGTAGTCCTGGTAGGTCATACCGATGTTGCCACTGTCCAAAACCACAATCATCTCCTTGCAAGCACCAGAAGCGATCATGTTGTCCATGATGTCGCACACCCTGCCTTGCACCGCCCAGGCGCGCTCGTCCTCGCGCATGCCATGCTGAAGGTAAAGTACTGGATAACGACGATTCACCGATTGTTCATAGCTTGCCGGGGTATAGACATAACTGTGGCGCTGACGTTTTTCCACAGTGGAATAATACACGAAATCATGCAGCTGACCGTGGGCTACATCCTGACGGCGGTAGTAATCGCCTTCATGCCCTTCAGGCAGTTCAATGGCGTTGATGCCTCCTTCCCATCCGCTGTAGAGGGAGGTGCAGTCGTCCATCCGTAGGCTGTCGTCCACATAATAGCGGTAGAGGTGGAAACCCAGAGGCATCGGTTGGCTCACACCGTACCAATAGCCGTTATCGCCTTTCTGCAACTCCACTCTGTAGTAGCTTTCCATGCTCATCAACACCACCTTCTTCGCTTCAGGGGCTTTCAGACGGAAAAAAGCACGTCCAAGACTGTCGTATCTCGGCCACTCACTGCCTTCCAATGCCGTTTCCGACATCTGGCTGCGGCTGATCATGTCCGCTTCCGTCAGAAACCATAGCCAAGGACGTTCCCGACCAGCCGCCATGCTGATCAGAAACAACAGACAGAAAGTGATAAGTCGCTTAGGCATAAATACATATAAAAATCCACTTCAAACTCCCCTCCCATAAAAAACAAAAGCTATGCTTCTGCCAAGGCTTCAATCAAGGCGTTGGCCAACTGGTCGGGGCAGCTTGTTGGGCGTAGTCCGCAATGCACACCATGCAGGCGACTGATGACCTCCTCTGCAGTCATACCTTCCACCAACTGGCTGATGCCAAGGGTGTTGCCAGCACAACCACCGATGAACTGAAGGTTGTGGATGCGGTTGTCGTCGTCAAGGTCGAAAACCACTTGCTTGCTGCAAGTGCCGTGATTGTCGTGGGTGATATGTTTCATGATGATAACATTATGATATGAACAACCGCCATGAGCCAATGGGTGCGTCCCACAAGTCATGGCGGTTGAACATTCGTGATTAGATACTCTGGTCTGCCAGTGCGCTGAGGTCTTTCTCAGCCACAAAAGTCAGATTGTTGAGGATGATGGTTTCGCGTGCCTTGTCGGCGTTGTCGGTGCGGAAGACGATGATGCCCTTGCCTTTCAGCAGGAAGGTGTACATGTAGGTGATGCTGATGCCTTCGTTGGTGAACAACTCAATGGCGTCGGCGGCGGCGCCTGGGGTGTTCTCAAGCACCAGGGCGAACACGTCGGACAAAGCCACAGGAATTCCGGCTTCCTTCAGGATGAGGTATGCACGGCTGGGTTCGCTGCACACCACACGGAAGATGCCGTATTCTACAGTGTCGGCAATGGCGGTGGCAATCAGTTGGATGCCAGCGTCCTTCAATATTTTCAATACTTTCACCAGAGTACCGCTCTTGTTCTCGATGAAAATGGATAATTGGTTGATGGTCATTGTTGTGTCTGGTTTATAAGGTTAATAAAATGATTGTTCTGTTGTCATTTGCACGTACGTACGCGACCTGTCGAGTCTGCATAGGTTTAGAACTTCACGCGCTTGTCTTTCACTCTCACGGCCTTGCCTTCATCGCTTGCCTTCAGGCTGCCCTTGGGTACCAGGCGCAAGCGTGGAGTCACCAGGATCTCATCCTTCAACTGGCGGGTGATCTCTTTCTTGAGTTTGTCAAGGCGGGCGTAGTCGTCGGTGAACAACTGGTTGATTTCCACCTCCACAGTCATGAAATCGCCGGTATCGTCAGTGTCGAGCGTGATCAGGTAGTCGGTAGCCAACTCCTTGAACTGAAGCAGGATCTTCTCAATCTGGATGGGGAAGATGTTCACACCCTTGAGGATGATCATGTCGTCGCTGCGGCCTTGCAGACGCTGGATGCGACGATGGGTGCGACCACAAGGACATTCACCGCTGATGATGGCGGTCAGGTCACGTGTGCGGTAGCGGAGCAGGGGCATGCCCTCACGGTTGATGGTGGTCAACACCAATTCTCCTATCTGGCCATCTTCAACTGGCTCCAGGGTCTGAGGGTTGATGATCTCCACAATGTAGTAGTCCTCCCAAATGTGAAGACCGTTCTGCTCTTGGCACTCGAATGCCACACCAGGACCACACATCTCACTGATGCCGTAGGAGTTGTAGGCCTTGACGTGAAGGTCGCGCTCAATGCGTTTGCGCTGTTCCTCGCTATGTGGCTCAGCACCGATGCACAGCACTCGCAACTTCGTGTCGCGGGCGGGGTCAACACCTTCTTCCTTCATCACCTCGAAAATTCTTGAGGCATAACTGGGAATGGCGTGCACGACGGTCGTGCCGAAGTCCTTGATGAACTTGATCTGACGCTTCGTGTTGCCTGCGGCGGCAGGAACTGTGAGCATACCCACCTTCTCGGCGCCGTACTGGAAACCCAGACCGGCGGTGAACATACCGTATCCGGCGGAGTTCTGGAACACGTCCTCAGGACGGCTGCCTACCATCCACAAGCAACGGGCAACGGCGTTGGCCCATTCGTCCAAGTCCTTCTGGGTGTGGAGGACTACGGTGGGATTGCCTGTAGTGCCGCTTGAGGAGTGCAAGCGAACACATTCCTTCAAGGGAACGGTCGAAAGACCGAAGGGATAGTTGTTGCGAAGGTCATCCTTAGTCGTGAAGGGCAGTTTACGAACGTCGTCGAGTGTCTGGATATCATCGGCTGTGATGCCCAGCTCGGCAAATTTCTGCTGATAGAACTCCGTGTTCAGACAACGTTTCACTGTGGCTTTGAGCCGTTCCAACTGCAATGCCTCCAGTTCCTTTCGGGGCATCGTCTCCAGTTCGGGATTGAAATAAGGTGAGTAAGTCATTATTTTTTGCGATTTTAAAGTTCTATTTTTTCTTAGGTGGCTCTAGATGCTCTAGATTCTCTAGATATTCTAGATTTTCTAGATTCTCTAGATTTTCTAGATTATTTCAGTTTGCGCTTGTCGAGGACTCTGACGCTCTTGCCTTGGCTGCGCTCGATGGAGCCTGGAGCCTTGATTTCCACCTTGGCACCGATGCTCAATACGCTTCTGAGCTTCATCTCAACCTTCTTGCGCAGGTTCTCCACAGCTCCCGGAGTGTCGAAGTCGCTGGTGAAGTAGTCGGGACGAACCTCCACTTGCACTGTCAGCGTGTCGAGGTTGTTGATGCGGTCGATGATGAGCATGTAGCGAGGAGCGATTTCGGGAATAGCCAATACCACGGATTCCACCTGTGATGGGAAGACGTTGATACCGCGGATGATGAGCATGTCGTCGCTACGGCCTTCGATGGCGCTCATGCGCACTGCCGTACGTCCGCAGTCGCATTCACCTTCCATCAGCGAGCAGATGTCGCGTGTGCGGTAGCGAAGCACTGGCATACCCTCTTTGGTCAGTGTTGTGAACACCAACTCGCCGGTGTGGCCTTTGGGCAGTGGCTCAAGGGTCACTGGGTTGATGATCTCGGGGAAGAAGTGGTCTTCGCAGATGTGGGAACCGTGCTGGCACTGGCATTCGTAGCTCACACTTGGACCCATGATCTCGCTCAAGCCATAGAGGTTGTAAGCTTTCAGGTCCAGACGCTCTTCTATCTCCTTGCGCATGTTTTCAGTCCATGGCTCAGCACCGAAGGCACCCACGCGGAGTTTGATTTGCTCTTTTGTGATACCCATCTTCTCCATGGTCTCGGCCAGATAAAGGGCGTAGGATGGGGTGCAGGCTATACCGGTGATGCCGAGGTCGCGGATCAGCTTGGCGTGTTTCTCTGTGTTGCCTGTAGAGGCTGGAACCACTGCGGCGCCAACGTTCTCCACTCCGTTGTGGGCTCCCAGACCACCAGTGAACAGACCGTAGCCGTAGGATACGGAGAAGATGTCGCTCTTGCCGATGCCGTAGGCGGTCAGACAGCGCGACATACACTCAGTCCAGATGGCGATGTCCTTGCGCGTATATCCCACGATGGTGGGGTTGCCTGTTGTACCCGAGGAGGCGTGCACACGGATGACCTGGCTCATCGGAGCGGCCTGAAGTCCTGTGGGGTAGTTGTCGCGCAGGTCTTTCTTGGTCGTGTAGGGTAGTTTGGTGATGTCTTCTATCGTCTGGATGTCGTCAGGAATGAGGTCGCGCTCCTGGAGTTTCTTGCGATAGAAAGGCACATTGTGGTAAACGTATTCAACAATCTTGTGCAGACGTTTGCCTTGCAAGGCCGACATCTCATCGCGGCTCATGCATTCTTTGTTCTGGTTCCAAATCATGTGTCTTCGTTTGTTTAGTGATAAAAAGTTTTATTGTAGGTTTGTGTTTCTGATTCCTTATTTCTTGCCATTCTCCAGTCCCAGGTCAAAGGCCTTCAGGTTGTCTTCTACCACCTTTTCACCTTTGCGGGCGAAGATGGTGGCGATGGCTGAACGCAGTTGGTCGGGGGTAAGGATCTCGATGTAGGGAGCAGCCATACCCAAAAGGATCATGTTGGCGCTCTTGTGGATCTTGTGTTCCTTGGCCAAGTCCTCAATGGGGAGCTGAATGACATGAGGTAAAGATGATAATTCAGAGAATAACTTACTCTCTTCTGGGTAGTTAGGAATGTTTATGAAAGTGTTGCTTGAAGTGATGACCCAGCTCTCTTTGTTGATGTAGGGGAGGTAGCGGAGTGCTTCCATGGGCTCCATGGAGATGATGATGTCGGCTGCTCCCTGAGGGATGAGGTCGCTGAAAATCTCTTCGGTACTCAGGCGGAGGTTGCTCTGAACGTCACCGCCGCGCTGACTCATGCCGTGAACTTCGGCTTGCTTGAGGTTCACGCCGCTCTCTGTGGCGGCTTCACCGATTACTGTGGCGATGGACAGGATGCCCTGGCCGCCTACGCCGGATAATATGATGTCTTTTTTCATGTCTGATGTAGTCTTGCTGTAATTCTTGAATTCGCTAATTGTTGTGTCGAACTGACTTTTTCGTGGCAGCTATTACTTCTTGGCGCGCGACTTGCGGGCTAAGGTTCTGAGGCACTCCCTGCGTGGGATGATCACCGACACACCGTTGTAGTTGATTTCATCGCGGATGGTCTTGGTGATTTCGTCCATGTTCTTGGGAAGAGGCACAACCACGCGCACATGCTCGGGCTCCACACCCAGGCCAAGGCAGATGGCCTCAAACTTATTGGTACCGGCAGAGTCCTGACCACCTGTCATGGCGGTGGTAAGGTTGTCGGAGATGATGACTGTGATGTTCGACTTGTCGTTCACGGCATCCAGAAGACCGGTCATACCGGAATGGGTGAAGGTGGAGTCACCAATCACAGCGATGGCGGGAAAGAGGCCTGCGTCGGCGGCTCCCTTGGCCATCGTGATGCTCGCTCCCATATCCACACAGCTGTCGATGCTACGGAAGGGAGGAAGAGCTCCTAAGGTGTAGCAGCCGATGTCGCCGAAGATTCTTGCTCCAGGATACTCTGCCGCTACCTGATTGAGTGCGGTATAGACGTCGCGGTGACCGCAGCCCTGACACAGTGCAGGTGGACGGCCCACCACGTTTTCTGCGGCGGGTAGGGTAGCGAAGGGTGCTTGTCCAAAGGCCTTGGCCACGCTGTCGGGAGTGAGTTCGCCGGTGCGGGGCAGTTTGCCGTTCAGGCGACCTTCTACCGCATAGTCGGCTCCAACCACCGTGCGCACGAGTTCCTCAACCACAGGCTGACCGTCTTCCACCACGATGATACGGTCGCAATCCTTGGCCAGCTGCTGGATTTGCGCCACTGGCATGGGGTATTGAGAGAGTTTGAGCACTTCCACATCGGTGGGGCGTGCCTCACGCACGTAGTTGTAGGCGATGCCACAGGCAATCACACCCAATTTCTTCTCGCCCTGTCCAAAGCATTCCAATTTGTTGTACTTCGACTTCTCGCTCGCTTGTTCAATCTCTGGTTGCTTATCTACCAAACCCAAGTACTGGCGACGGGCATTGACAGGAAGCAGCACCCAGTGGGTACGGTCGTTGTCGGGACTGAATGGCTTCTCTTCTTGTGGAGCGGAAATCTGGACTGCGGCACGAGAGTGAGCCAGACGGGTAACCACGCGCATCAGTACGGGCAGTTTCAGGCGCTCCGACAATTCAAAAGCGTCGCTCATCATATCGTATGCCTCTTGTTGGGTGGAGGGTTCGAAGACGGGAATCATCGCGAACTTGCCATAGAAACGGGAGTCTTGCTCGTTCTGGGAGGAGTGCATCGATGGGTCGTCGGCGGCAAGAACAATCAAACCACCGTTGACACCAGTCACGGCAGAGTTGACGAAAGCGTCGGCGCAGACGTTCATACCCACATGTTTCATACACACCAGAGCGCGCTTGCCGGCATACGACATGCCCAAAGCAGCTTCCATGGCTGTCTTCTCGTTCGTGCACCAGCGGCTGTGCACACCACGTTCCTGGGCAAGTGCATTGCCCTGAATAAACTCAGTGATCTCGGTCGATGGTGTTCCAGGGTAGGCGTAAACCCCTGACAGACCGGCATTGATCGCACCCAGTGCGATCGCTTCATCGCCTAATAACAGTTTCTTTTCCAAAATATATGGTTTTTATTTCTTAATTTCTTATTTTCTTAGAAAAAAAGCCTAAAGTCTATTTTTCTTAACTCTTAACTCTTAACTCTTAACTCTTAACTTCCCCGTCCTCAAGCACAGGAAACTTCTTCCTGAAGTCGCGAAGTGCTTCCATGTCGATGGTGGCAGTGGCTGCGCAAGCCTGATCTCGTTCACACTCCTCGATGACCTTGCCATAAGGATGGATGATAGCCGAACATCCACAGTAATGGCAATTGGGATCATTGCCCACTCGGTTCACACCTACCACGTAGCATTGGTTCTCGATGGCCCGTGCTTTAAGCAGCGTCCTCCATGCCTCGATGCGTGAGGTGGGCCAACTGGCCACATAGATGGCCATGTCGTAGTAGTCGCTATGGTTGCGGCTCCAGATGGGGAAGCGCAGGTCGTAGCAGACCATCAGCAGGATGCGTACACCGAGCCATTCCACCACCACACGCTCTTGTCCAGCAGTGTAACGCTCGTTTTCTCCTCCATAAGTGAAGAGGTGGTGCTTGTCGTAGTAAGCAACACTTCCATCGGGTTTCACGAAGTAGAAACGATTGACGTACAGGCCTTGATCTGTGTGCACACTGACGCTGCCGCAGATGGCGGCTCCTGTGGATGCCGCTTTCCCTTTCATCCATGCCAACGAACTACCGTTTTCACTCTCGCTGATGCCAACAGGGTCGATGGCGAATCCCGTGGAGAACATCTCAGGAAAGACGTACAGGTTGCTACTAGGATGAGCGTCTATCCATTCGTCAGCCTTCGAGATGTTGGTTGAGTGGTCAGCCCATGCAATGTCGGTTTGGAATATGGTTACCTTCATTTCTTCCTGGTTGTTTGTCGCGGCTGTTAGGTCATGAATGTCAAACTGATGTTATTTTGTCAATTAAACTGATGATTTCTCAGCGTCTTTGACATACAAAAGGCAAAATTAGTGATAATTTTTCAAAATCAAGTAACTTTTTCTTGATTTTTAAGATTTCACTCTTGTTTAAGCCTCCGTAGGAATTTTTGCACTTCGTTTTTGAATTTAGGCTACCAGTTGTCGGAGCGGAAGGGGAAGAGCGGAAGTCCGGCGGCGTTTTTGAGGTTGCCGATCTGGAAATTCCTGAAACAGTAGCGGATAGCAACGGGATGGGCAACGTCGGGTGAGCTGATGCGGATGGTCTCATCCCAGTAACCGCCTCCTGGTTGCCAGAAATGAATGGCTTGGGCGGGATGGAACACGCGGTCCTCACCTGCCAGTTCAAAACCTTGTATGTCCTTGAATCGGTTGATGGCTCCGAAGTCGTTGTCGATATGGATATCCACGTAGTTGTCGGTCACTTTCATGTCCTTGAACGATGGGCTCATGCAACCGAGGCTCTCCATGCCGTAGGTCATGTTGAGTGCCAGGAATGCCAGTCGTTCGCCCACGCCTTTTTTCTGTGCGGGATGGATCTGTTCCGTCTCATGGGTATAGACCAGGTCGTTGGTGCAAACCAGTCCGCTGTTGGGTATCTTGAGCGAGGCTTTGTATTGCTGTTCACGGATGAGTGCGCCTTGGGTGCCATTCACATCGTCGTAGTGGTAGGGTGCGATCTCGACGAAGTAGAAAGGGATGTCTCCCAGCGCGAACTGATCCCGCCATTGGCGCACCAAGAGTTGCAGGCGTTCGGAGTATTGGTCGCCTGGGTCGCCGATATTGGAGCAGCCCTGATAAAAGAGGATGCCTTTGACGGTGAAGTTGAGGATGGGGTTGAAGGTGCCGTTGCCCCAGAGCATGCCTCGGAGGAAATCCCATTCGGGTTTGAAGGCCACGATGCCGGCAGAGTCGGTGGGTTCGTTGGTGTAGCGTTCGAGGTTCTCTTTGGTGAGCCAGCTCTCCACTCGGCTGCCACCTTTGTTGGCCATAATCAGTCCAACAGGCACATCTAAGGCGCGGGTGACGGTCTGGGCAAAGAAATAGCCGGTGGCAGAAGCATCCCCCAAGGTCTGAGGTTCCACCTCTTTCCATTCGCATTGGGCGTCGTCGAGGGGTGTCATGCTCATCACACTCGGTATCTTCACATAGTGGATGCCATGGTAGTGGCGGGCATTGATCACCTCTTCGTTATAACCGTCAACGGGACAGTTGCCGAAGCCTTTCATCGGCATCTCCATATTGCTCTGGCCTGCGCACACCCATACCTCGCCTGCCAGGACATTGTGGAGCGTCACGGCTCCGTCACCATCGTCGAAGGTCAGGGTATGAGGCGTATAACTGGCTTTCGGCGTGTGGACACTGACCTTCCACCTCCCTTGGCGGTCGGTTTTGGCGGTATATACTTTATTGTCCCACGAAGTGCTGACTTTCACGGTCTTTCCTGTTTCCGACCACCCCCAAAGTCGGGCTTCAGTATCTTGTTGGAGGATCATGTTGTCGCCTAAAAGGTGAGGAAGTCTGACTTTTGCCTGCATACCGAGGCACACTGTTGTCATGACCGTCAAAACCAGCATTCTTGTCTTCATATCAAATCTGTTTCTGTTTTTCTACTAACGCCTAAAATCTAACGCCTAACGTCTAACGTCTAACGCCTAACGTCTATCGTCTAACGTCTAAAGTCTAAAGTCTATCATCTCGGATTGTTCTCCGCGAAGATGGTCATGCGCTCCTCCAACTGGGCGTACTGGTGGTCTTCGATGAACGATGTGCACACGCGGAGTCCTTCCTGATGACTGCCAGTAGTGACCAGACAGATGGCCGATACTCCATAATACATCAATTCGCGAGCCAGTTCGCCAGAGGTCATGCCTGGGTAACCGATGGTGAAGTAGAAGCCGTCTGCCACAGGTCGGTCGAGGTCCTTGTCATAGACCACGTAGAAGTTGTGGCGGCAGAAGATGTCTTTCAACTTGCGAGCGCGGTCGCCATAGACTTTGATATCGTCGCGGAAACGGTATTCACCGTCGCAAGCGGCGCGGAACATCTCAGCCAAGGCGTATTGTGCAGAGTGGCTGGTGCCACTGCTCAGGGCATAGAGCATGCGTGTGGAGAAGACCAGACCGAAGGGCAGTCCCTCGTAGCGTGCCGCCAAGTCGGTATAGTGGCGGTGGAACAACTTGTCGCCGATACATGTCACTCCGATGCGCTCGCCTGCATAACTGAAGGCTTTCGATCCGCTGATGAGCAGGATATAGTTGTCGGTGTAGCGGGCTACGGTGGGCTGATAGGGTGGTTCAAAAGGTGTGCTCAGGTCCTGGCGGAAGTCCATGGCGAAGTAGGCGAGGTCTTCCATCACGATGGTGTCGTAGCGGGTGGCCAACTCTCCGATGGTCTTCAACTCGCTTTCTGTCAGGCAAATCCAGGCTGGGTTGTTGGGGTTGGAATAGACGATGGCGCAGATGTTGCCTTTCGACAAGTAACTCTCCAACTTCGGGCCGAGTTGATCGCCGCGGAAGTCATACACATCGAAGGTCTCGTAGCGAACGCCTTGCACCTGCAACTGCATTTTCTGAACGGGAAAACCTGGGTCGATGAAGAGCACAGTGTCTTTCTGCTTGTCGGCTTGCGAACAAGTGAGGAAAGAGGCGAAGGTGCCTTGCATGCTGCCGCAAACGGGCACACAACCCTCGGGTGCGATATCCACACCGATGAAGGCCTTGACAAAACGCGAAGCCTGACGCTTGAGCTCGGGGTAGCCCTGGATGTCGGGGTAGGAGTGTGCGATGCCTCCTTGAAGGGCTTTCACCTGGGCATCCACACCCACTTGTGCGGCAGGAAGTCCTGGAATACCCATTTCCATCTTGATAAACTCCACGCCGCTCTCCTTTTCGGCGGTGGCGGCCACTTGTTTCACTTCGCGGATGGTGGCTTTGGCGAAGTCCTGAATGCCGAACTTCTCAATCAGTCCATCCACAATTTCTCTTTTGATTGGTGTTGGTTTCATATCTTGTGTTTTGTTGTTATTGCTTCTATCGTCCTTTGGATTATTGTTTTTTTGTCAAATCCAAATTCACAGCAAAGTTACGACATATTGGGCGAAAAGCAAAATTTTTGACATGTGTAATCATCCTGTTGCCCCAATGAACTGCCGATGTAGGAGGTGCGGCATTCCTGCCGCACAATGGCGTTCGTCAAGACTGCCGTGTAGGAGGTGCGGCATTCTTGCCGCACAATGACGTTGCCCAAATGAACTGTCGTGTAGGAGGTGCGGCATTCCTGCCGCACAATGGCGTTCGACCCAATGAACTGCCGTGTAGGAGGTGCGGCATTCCTGCCGCACAATGACGTTCGACCCAATGAACTGCCGTGTAGGAAGTGCGGCATTCCTGCCGCACAATGGCGTTCGTCAAGACTGCCGTCCTATCATGTTCGGCAGGAATGCCGAACCTCCTATCGAACCTCCTATGATGGAAATATGGATGAATCAACTTCCAACAGCATGGTGCAATCGTTTGCACAGTCCTTACTTGTTAAAATTCACAAAGAAAATGCGCTTAAACACTCTATAATCGCTATTTTTGCATTGGCATTTTCTATCATAATTCTCTAATTCTCTAATTCGGGATAAAAATTACTTGATGACAATGAAAAAGACTATTCTGGGATGGCTTTTCGCCATCATCATGACGATCCAGCCACAAACTGCCCATGCGCAAGGATGGCCCGCCAATTATGAGGGCGTGATGCTGCAGGCTTTCTATTGGGACTCCTACACCGACACCGCGTGGCCCTATCTCGAGAGTCAGGCCGATGAACTGGCCCAGTGCTTCGACCTCATCTGGATTCCCCAAAGCGGCAACTGTGTCTATGGCTATGGCGAGAACAAGATGGGTTACACCCCCGTCTATTATTTCGACCATAATTCATCCTTCGGTTCGGAGGCTCAACTGCGTTCACTCATCACCACCATGAAAGCCAAGGGCGTGGGGATGATTGCCGACGTGGTCATCAACCACCGCAGTGGCGTCAGCAACGACGTTGATTTCCCAGCTGAGAACTATAAAGGCACAACCTACCAGATGACCAATGCCGACATCTGTCGCACCGACGAGTGCAACAACAACGGATTCCCCACTACTGGCGCAAACGACACAGGCGATGACTTCAATGGCAGCCGCGACATCGACCATACGAGTGTGAATGCGCAGAACAATATCAAAGCCTACCTTGATTTCCTCATCAACGACCTCGGTTATGTCGGATTCCGTTACGACATGGTCAAAGGCTACGCTGCCAGTTACACCTCTTTATATAATCAGGCTGTCAATCCTCAGTTCTCTGTTGGAGAATACTGGGACGGATATGTATCTATCGAACGATGGATCGACAACACCAAGGACGCTGGTGGCAACGTGCAGTCGGCAGCCTTCGACTTTCCCACCAAGTACTTGCTCAACGATGCCTGCAAGACCTTCCAGTGGAACAAACTCAACACCGCTGCTTCCCTCATCGCCAACGACTACTATAAGCGTTATGCTGTCACCTTCGTCGATAACCACGACACCTACCGCACCGACTATGGCAGCACCAATCCTCTGACCAGCAACATCACCGCCGCCAACGCCTATATCCTCTCCATGCCCGGCACCCCTTGTGTGTTCCTGCCCCATTGGCAGAAATACAAGGATGAGATCAAGGCCATGGTCGTGGCGCGCAAACTGGCAGGCATCCACAACCAAAGCAAGGCCACGGTGAAGATCAGTTCCGCCAACCAAATCGCTTTCCTTGTGGAGGGAACAAAAGGCCAGCTCATGCTCTGCCTCGGCAACACCAACTACAATCCCGGCGATGATTTCGTGGAGGCTTGCAGCGGAACCAACTACAAGATCTGGGTGTCGAAGTCGTGCAACAGCGTGCTCGTCACTCCTCCAAGTGGTGAGTATGAGGCTGGTACAGAGGTCAAACTCACACCCCTCACTAACGATCCCGAAGCCAAAATCTGCTACACCACCGATGGCACCGACCCCTATACCGCCTACGCCAAGGCCGTGACAGGAGCCACCGCACTTGCCATCAACGGCAACATGACGCTCCGCGCCTTGCTCGTCCTCTCCGACGGTACCAAGACCGCCGAGGTGAGACGCGATTATCAGGTGAAAGAGGCTTTCCAGCCCACCACCATCTCCCTCTATATCAAGACCTCCCTTTGGGCTCCCCCCTATGTTTATGCCTGGGACAGCGACGGAACAGCAACTGGAGCCGTCAACAAATGGCCTGGTGTGGCCATGACCACTACCACCATCAATGGCGAGACTTGGTATAAGTATGACTTCAAGAAGAACACCGCCGACTACCGCTACAACGTGGTGATCAACGATGGAGGCAAAGGCAGTCAGACTGTCGATATCACCAACATCGCCGACAATGCCTACTACGAGGTGCTCACCACCCAGACCAGTGGCAAGTACCAAGTGGCGGAAGTCACAGAGACCGTCGGCATCGAGGATGTCATCGCTACCGCAACCCAGCACAAGAACGACGACAGGGTCTATGACCTGCAGGGCAGGGTGGTGGCCCGTAGCGCTGATTTCTCGGCACTCCCCGCTGGCACTTATATCATCCAGGGCAAGAAAGTGCTGAAAAAATAACGAACACGATTTTCGTTTATTCGTTTATTCGTTCAATCGTTCAATCGATATTTCTCAAAAAAACACAACTTTATATGATGAACATCTCCCTCCGTCACACACTGACCGTATGCCTGCTGGCATGCGGCCTTTGTGCTTTCTCACAGTCACCCCGCAGCGAGACCCTCATCACCAACTGGCGCTTTTCGCGCACCGATGCTCCAGCACAGTCCCAGACCAACTTCAACGACAGCAAGTGGCAGAAAGTCACTGTTCCCCACGACTGGGCTGTCTATGGACCTTTCGACAAGGAAATCGACAAACAGACCGTTGCCATCGTCCAGAACGGTGAGAAGGAAGCCACCGAGAAGACCGGACGCTCGGGGTCGTTGCCTTGGATAGGTGTAGGATGGTATCGCACTCAGTTCAGCGTGCCTGCCGACTGCGGTAGTGCATGGCTCAATTTCGACGGAGCCATGGCCGAGCCCCAGGTCTATGTCAACGGACAACTCGCAGGCGAATGGAAATATGGCTATTCGGCTTTCAATGTCGATATCACACCGTATGTCAATAAGGATGGTCGTCCTAACACGGTGGCAGTCCGACTGCAGAATCTGGAGGAAAGCAGCCGTTGGTATCCCGGGGCGGGTCTTTATCGTCCAGTCACACTTGTCACCACCCATCAGCGCCATATCATGCCTTGGGGCATCGATGTGCAGACCATGGACTGCAACACCTTCACCAATACGGCAAAACTCCAGGTGTCGGTCAACGTCTCTGCGTGGAAGGAAGGCGACATTGTCCGCTTCACCATTGATGGCAAGAACTTCGACCTCGACTTCCCAAAGATCAACGGTCTGCCCCAATACACCAATGCCAAGGCAGTGGTGGAACTCGACAACGCCCGCCTCTGGTCCATCGCCAAGCCTTATTGTTATGACGCCAAGGTGAGCATCATCGACGCGGGGGGCAATACACTCGATGCCAAGACATTCAAGTATGGCATACGCAAGATCTCCTACGGAGAAGCCATCCAGGACATCACAGGTAAAAATGGTTTAGGTGGCTTCTGCATCAATGGCATTCCTGTGAAGTTCAAGGGTGTATGTCTCCACCACGATCTCGGCATGCTGGGCAGCGCGGTCAACAAAGCGGCCCTGACCCGTCAGCTCCAACTGCTCAAATCCATGGGATGCAACGCCATCCGAACCGCTCACAATATGCCGTCGCAGTGGCAGATGGATCTCTGCGACTCCCTTGGTATCTTGGTCATGGCGGAATCGTTCGACATGTGGAAATATGCCAAGTGCAAAAACGGATACGCGCGTTTCTATGATGAATGGTGGCGTCGCGACCTTCAGAACCTCGTCAGAGCCAACCAGTTGCATCCGTCGATCGTGATGTGGTCCATCGGCAATGAGATCCCTGAGCAGGGAATGAAGGAAGGCAACCGCATGACACGAGAGATGCAGGACTGGATGCACCAGCTCGACCCCACACGACCTGTCACGGCGGGTATGGACCGTATCGACAATGCCCTCTCCACTGGATATGCCCAGATTCTCGACATCCCAGGAATGAACTACCGCACACACAAATACGACATGGCTTATGAGAAACTGCGCCACGGATTCCTCTTGGGCAGTGAGACCGCCAGCACCGTTTCTTCACGCGGCGTGTATAAGTTTCCAGTGGCGTACAGCAAAGGAGCGAAGTACGACGACGGTCAGTGCTCGGGCTACGACGTGCAGGCTTGCTCATGGAGCAATGTGCCAGAAGAAGACTGGGTGATGCAGGACGACCGTCCTTGGATGATGGGCGAGTTTGTATGGACGGGCTTCGACTACCTTGGAGAACCCACCCCATACGATGAGTACTGGCCCAGCCGCAGCAGTTATTTCGGTATCTTCGACCTTGCCGGACTGCCTAAAGACCGCTATTGGCTCTATCGTGCCCGTTGGAACAATCATCAGCACACCATTCACCTGTTGCCTCACTGGAACTGGAAAGGACGTGAGGGAGAGGTGACACCTGTCTATTGCTATACCGACTATCCCTCGGCAGAACTGTTTGTCAACGGTAAAAGTCAGGGACGCATCAGCAAGAACACCACACTCACGGGTGCCGACGGACCTGCCTTCGATCGTTATCGACTGCGTTGGAATGAGGTGAAGTACGAACCTGGGGAACTGAAGGTCGTGGTCTATGACAAGGACGGACGAGTTGCTGGTGAGCAAGTCGTCAAGACAGTAGGCGAGCCCGACCACATCGAACTCATCGCCGACCACGGGGTGGCAGGAGGACTGGCATCGTATGCCGACATGAAACCGACCGACGACCCCACGCTCGTGAGTCTTTCCGAACCCATCAAGGCCGATGGCGAGGACATTGTCTTCATCACTGCCGTGGCTGTCGATAAGGACGGAAATATCTGCCCCGACGCCGACAACCAACTTCAGGTCAAGGTAGGTGGAAACGCGCGTTTCCGTGGCATCTGCAATGGCGACGCCACTTCTCTTGAGGTGTTCACCCAACCCACCATGCGACTGTTCCACGGACGTCTCGTCATCGGTGTGCAAACCACTGACAAGGCTGGCAGTATCAACGTGAAAGTCACAGGAAAGGGACTCAAATCCGCTTCCCTCAACCTGCAGTCCAAGTAATCCCACTCCCCTTGCAGGGTA
>CAMOWU010000033.1 GCA_946628545.1 uncultured Bacteroides sp.
CCCCATCGAGTTATGAGACATGCAATATCCGCATCATCCGCTATAGCGACGGGACAACAAAGAAGGTCTATACAAGATAACCACCGCTGAAAGCTGTCATCGTCAGGTGGACCTGCTTCACCTGACGATGACAAATCTTTTCGGTCGTCAGCACCAAGAGGATGATTCTGGCCAAATGATTTTTGGAATTAGTGAATAATTAAAAAGACTAATTCTGATTATTTCTCCATCATTGCATCAAAAAACATTCAAAAATCATCTGCCATACAGAAAAATTCTGTAACTTTGTCTTCTCAAAACACCAGTGACATCTATTTGTGATGATTGTTGCTTACCCAACTGCAAAAATAGACGAAATACCCTTCATTGTATTATAGTCGGTAAACCGCATGTAATAGGTATCGTTGAACTCACATAAAATATAAAAATATATGGCAGACAACAAACAACAGATTCAGATTGAGATCAAGCCCGAAGTGGCTCAAGGAGTTTATTCCAACATGGTGCTGATCACCCACTCCAGCAATGAGGTGA
Organism: uncultured Bacteroides sp.; assembly: GCA_946628545.1. Classification (GTDB taxonomy): domain Bacteria; phylum Bacteroidota; class Bacteroidia; order Bacteroidales; family Bacteroidaceae; genus RUG11857. The sequence goes on from CAMOWU010000033.1 coordinate 535, forward strand.
TCCTCGACTTTGTCAGCATGATGCCCGGCATGCCCAAGGCCAACGTGGCATCGAGAGTGGTGATGGTGCCCGAGCACGCCAAGCGTTTGCTCTATGCCCTGCAGGACAACATCGCCAAGTACGAGGCACAGTTCGGCAAGATAGAGCTGAAGAACCAGCCCGCAGGACCACGCACCATCGCTCCCTTCGAAATCAATAAAGGCGAGGCTTGATGCACTGAAATGACCTCTTTTGAGTGTCAAAAAATGGCGAAAAACGTTAAATAAACTTAAAATTAGCGTTTTTCGCCCTTTTTGTGTCATTGTGGGGTGTAAATAATTGCAGATTTAATACTCTATTTCACAGAAAATTGCTAATTTTGCACCGCTTTTCGGATAATTGTGTTCATACGCGATGTATAGGGCGCTTTATCCCCCGTCTGAACCCATTGGCAGAGCCATTGGAAAGCGTAAAGAGAGTAAAGCGAGAGTAAGAGTGAATGTGTGGGCCTTTCTGGCCGCGGCATGACGATGCTGAGAAGGTGTATATTATAAGGTGGACCGCACAGATTGAATGCATAAAATATTACAAAATAAATAATAATTAAAAAAACAAGAACATGCCTACTATTTCACAATTGGTAAGAAAAGGCAGAAAAGTGTTGGTTGACAAGAGCAAGTCACCGGCCCTGGACTCATGTCCACAGCGCCGTGGTGTTTGCGTTCGTGTCTATACCACAACACCTAAGAAGCCTAATTCGGCAATGCGTAAAGTTGCCCGTGTACGTTTGACAAACAAGAAGGAAGTGAACTCCTACATCCCAGGCGAGGGTCACAACCTCCAGGAGCACTCCATCGTGCTGGTTCGCGGTGGCCGTGTGAAGGACCTCCCAGGTGTAAGATACCACATCATCCGCGGCACCCTCGACACCGCCGGTGTAGCCAGCCGCACCCAGCGCCGCTCGAAGTACGGTGCCAAGCGTCCTAAGGCAGCCAAGAAAAAGTAAGACGCCGAACAAGTCAACAACAAAGAATTGATTGTTTTGGTTTGACGGATCGACAAAAGGGTTGAGTAAATGCGCCGCGAGGCCTTTGAAGAAAACTTAGATTTGCAGCCTCAGACCGAAAGAATTAGAAATCAAAACAAGACAATGAGAAAAGCAAAACCAAAGAAGCATGTGATCCTTCCGGATCCAGTGTATGGTGACGTGAAGGTCACCAAGTTCGTGAACAACTTGATGTACAGCGGTAAGAAAAGCATCGCTTACACCATCTTCTACAGCGCCCTTGACATGGTGGCTAACAAGATGAAGAACGAGGAACTCTCTTCCCTCGAGATCTGGAAGAAGGCCCTCGACAACATCACTCCTAACGTGGAGGTGAAGAGCCGCCGTATCGGTGGTGCCACTTTCCAGGTTCCAACAGAGATCCGTCCCGACCGTAAGGAGACCATCTCAATGAAGAACATGATCAACTTCGCCCGCAAGCGCTCGGGCAAGAGCATGGCTGAGAAGCTGTCTGCAGAGATCATGGACGCCTACAACCAGCAGGGTGGCGCCTTCAAGCGTAAGGAAGACATGCTGCGCATGGCAGAGGCTAACCGTGCGTTCGCACACTTCAGATTCTGATTTTAGGATTATTTTTTTAAGGTAAACAAGACAACAACAGATGGCCAAACAAGATTTACATTTCACACGCAACATCGGCATCATGGCCCACATCGACGCCGGTAAGACAACAACTTCAGAGCGTATCCTCTACTACACCGGACTGACCCACAAGATTGGTGAGGTACACGATGGTGCAGCCACCATGGACTGGATGGTTCAGGAGCAGGAGCGTGGTATCACCATCACTTCCGCTGCAACGACTTGCCACTGGAAGTGGAACGACACCCTCTACAAGATCAACCTGATTGACACTCCGGGACACGTGGACTTCACAGCAGAGGTGGAGCGTTCGTTGCGTGTGCTCGACGGTGCCATTGCCACTTATAGCGCAGCCGACGGTGTTCAGCCCCAGTCTGAGACTGTGTGGCGCCAGGCCGACAAGTACAACGTGCCACGTATCGGCTATGTGAACAAGATGGACCGCTCTGGTGCCGACTTCTTCGAGACCATGAACCAGATGAAGGAACTGTTGGGTGCCAATCCTTGCGCCATTCAGATTCCTATCGGTGCTGAGGAAAAGTTCAAGGGTGTGGTTGACCTCATCAAGATGCAAGGCATCGTGTGGAACGACGAGACCCAGGGCTCAAAATACGACGTCATCGACATCCCCGCCGACCTGAAGGCTGAGGCCGAGGAGTGGAGAGAGAAGATGATTGAGCAAGCTGCCGACTATGATGACGATTTGATGAACAAGTACCTCGAGGGCGATCTTGACAACATCACAGAGGAAGAGCTCATCGCTGCTATCCGCAAGGGTTGCATCAGCATGGGTCTGACTCCGATGCTTTGTGGATCATCTTATAAGAACAAGGGTGTTCAGTCGCTGCTCGACTACACTTGCGCCTTCCTGCCCTCACCACTCGACACAGAGAACGTTGTGGGTACCAACCCCAGCACCAAGGCTGAGGAAGACCGCAAGCCCAGCGAGGACGAGAAGACTTCCGCACTGGCCTTCAAGATTGCCACTGACCCCTACGTAGGTCGTCTGACTTATGTACGCGTGTATTCAGGCAAGCTCCAGGCTGGTTCTTATATCTACAATACCCGTTCAGGCAAGAAGGAGAGAGTATCGCGCCTGTTCCAGATGTTCTCCAACCACCAGAACCCCGAAGAGGTGATCAGCGCTGGCGATATCGGTGCAGTAGTGGGTCTGAAGGACATCCACACTGGCGACACCCTCTGCGATGAGGACGCACCCATCATACTCGAGTCAATGGACTTCCCCGATCCCGTGATCGGTATCGCTGTGGAGCCCAAGACTCAGAAAGACCTCGACAAACTGTCCGTAGGTCTGTCCAAGTTGGCTGAGGAGGACCCAACCTTCACTGTTCACACTGATGAGCAGAGTGGTCAGACCATCATCAGCGGTATGGGTGAGCTTCACCTCGACATCATCCTCGACCGTCTGAAGAGAGAGTTCAAGGTGGAGTGCAACCAGGGCAAGCCTCAGGTGAACTACAAGGAAGCCATTACCAAGGATGTGCAGCTCCGCGAGGTTTACAAGAAGCAGTCTGGTGGACGCGGTAAGTTCGCCGACATCATCGTCAAGGTTGGTCCTGTCGATGAGGACTTCAAGGAAGGCGGTCTGCAGTTCGTTGACCTGGTGAAGGGCGGAAACATTCCAAAGGAATTCATCCCCGCAGTCCAGAAGGGCTTCGAGGGCGCCATGAAGAACGGCGTGCTCGGCGGCTACCCCATGGACAGCCTCAAGGTAGAACTCATCGACGGTTCGTTCCACCCCGTGGATTCCGACCAGCTGTCGTTTGAGATCGCAGCCATCCAGGCCTACAAGAACGCCTGCTGTCAGGCCAAGCCCGTGCTGATGGAGCCTATCATGAAACTCGAGGTGGTGACACCCGAGGAGAACATGGGTGACGTCATCGGTGACTTGAACAAGCGCCGTGGTCAGGTGGAAGGTATGGAAACCAGCCGTTCTGGCGCGCGCATCGTCAAGGCTATGGTGCCACTGTCAGAGATGTTCGGCTACGTGACCGCTCTCCGCACCATTACTTCAGGACGTGCCACTTCATCCATGGTTTACGACCACCACGCACCAGTCTCCAGCTCTATCGCCAAGGCAGTGCTCACTGAGGTTGACGGTCGTGCCGACCTCGTATAAAAAAGAACAACAGGGGCGCGAGTCGCGCTTGTAGCGAATGACTCTTACCTGTAGCGACCCGCGCCCCAATTCAATAACAACAAAACAAACATCAAAACAATGAGTCAGAAAATCCGTATTAAGCTGAAGTCTTACGACCACAACCTGGTTGACAAGTCAGCAGAGAAGATCGTCAGGACAGTGAAGTCCACCGACGCCGTAGTGAGTGGCCCGATTCCTCTCCCAACTCACAAGCGCATCTACACAGTGAACCGTAGTACATTCGTCAACAAGAAGGCCCGCGAGCAGTTCGAGCTCTGCACCTACAAGCGCCTGATCGACATCTACAGCTCCACTGCCAAGACAGTCGATGCCCTGATGAAACTTGAGCTCCCCAGCGGTGTGGAAGTAGAGATCAAGGTTTAGTACAAACAACAACAAACAAGAGTTACAATTCATTAAATTCATTTTGAAATGCCAGGATTATTAGGAAAGAAAATCGGAATGACATCCGTATTCAGTGCCGATGGAAAGAACGTTCCATGCACTGTTATCGAAGTAGGTCCTTGTGTTGTCACTCAGGTCAAAAGTGTTGAGAAAGATGGCTACAACGCAGTTCAGGTGGGTTTCGAGGAAAAACCCGAGAAGAACACCAGCCTTCCTCTTCAGGGACACTTCAAGAAGGCCGGCACAACACCAAAGAGACACTTGGCCGAGTTCACATTTGATGAAGAGCACAACCTTGGCGACGTGATTACCGTAGAGCTGTTCAACGACACTCCCTACGTGGATGTTGTCGGCACCAGCAAGGGTAAGGGTTTCCAGGGCGTGGTGAAGCGCCACGGTTTCGGTGGTGTTGGCCAGTCAACTCACGGTCAGGACGACCGTCTGCGCAAGCCGGGTTCAATTGGAGCCTGCGCCACTCCCTCTCGCGTGTTCAAGAATGTGCCAATGGGAGGCCACATGGGCAACGAGCAGGTGACTACTCACAACCTGCAGGTGATCAAGGTGATTCCCGAGCACAACCTGCTTCTTCTGAAGGGCAGCGTGCCAGGTTTCAAAGGTTCAATCGTTAAAATCAACAAGTAAACAATGGAAGTTAGCGTATATAACATACAAGGTGAGGACACTGGAAGAAAGGTTACGTTAAATGATTCCATTTATGGAATTGAGCCCAACGAACATGTGGTGTATCTCTCAGTGAAGCAGTACTTGGCCGACCAGCGCCAGGGCACTCACAAATCAAAGGAAAGAAGTGAGATTGCCGGTTCCACCCGCAAGCTCATCCGTCAGAAGGGTAGCGGCGGTGCCCGCCGTGGCGACATCAACTCTCCAGTGCTCAGAGGTGGTGGTCGTGTGTTCGGTCCCCGTCCCCGCAACTACTCGTTCAAGCTCAACAAGAAAGTGAAGTTGCTGGCCCGCAAGAGCGCTCTCAGCTACAAGGCTCAGCAGAACGAGATCATGGTAGTAGAAGACTTCAATATCGAGGTTCCAAAGACTAAGGATTTCAAAAAAATCCAAAATAATCTTAAAATTGACGGTAAGAAGCTGCTTCTCCTTTTGCCAGAAGTAAATAAAAACGTATATTTGTCGGCTCGTAATCTGAAGGGCGTTGAAATCATGACCGCGAGCGCGCTTAACACTTACAAAGTGTTGAACGCGAATGTTGTTGTGCTGACCGAGAACGCTGTGAAGCTTGTCGATGAAACATTAAACAAGTAAAGGAGGCTTTAAGATGGGTTATATTATAAAACCATTGGTGACAGAGAAAATGTCGGCTATAACTGAGAAGATGAACAACCGCTTCGGATTCATAGTTCGTCCTGAGGCCAATAAGATTGTGATCAAGAAAGAGATAGAAGCAAAGTATAACGTGAGTGTCGTGTCCGTCAACACGATGAACTACTCTGGCAAGGCCAAGAGCCGCTACACCAGGGCAGGCATCATCCGCGGTCGCCAGAACGCCTACAAGAAGGCCATCGTGACGCTGAAGGAGGGAGACACTATTGATTTCTATAGTAACATTTAATTAAAAAATGGGTATTCGTAAATTTAGGCCTGTAACACCAGGCCAGAGACACAAGGCTATTGGTACGTTCGATGATGTTACTACATCCGTACCAGAGAAATCTCTCGTTTATGGTATGATCAGCAAGGGCGGTAGGAACAATGCCGGCCGCATCACTGTGCGCTACCGTGGCGGTGGTCACAAGCGCAAGTACCGTATCATCGACTTCAAGAGAGACAAGGATGGAATACCAGCAGTGGTGAAGACAATCGAGTACGATCCCAACCGTTCGGCTCGTATCGCTCTTCTTTTCTATGCTGATGGTGAGAAACGCTACATTGTTGCTCCTAATGGACTGAAGGTGGACGACAGGTTGATGTCGGGCGAGACAGCCACGCCAGACCTGGGCAACACTCTTCCTCTGAAGAACATTCCGGTGGGTACCGTGATCCACAACATCGAGCTGCGCCCAGGCCAGGGTGCCAAGATGGTCCGCTCCGCCGGCAACTTCGCACAGTTAACTTCCCGCGAGGGTGACTTCTGCGTCATCAAGCTGCCCTCAGGTGAGATCCGCAAGGTGCACTGCGCCTGCAAGGCTACCATTGGTAGTGTCAGCAACTCTGACCACGCTCTTGAATCCTCTGGTAAGGCAGGTCGCACTCGTCATCTTGGCCGCCGTCCTCACAACCGTGGTGTTGTGATGAACCCTGTTGACCACGCAATGGGTGGTGGTGAAGGACGTCACACTGGTGGACATCCCCGTTCACGCAATGGTCTTTACGCTAAGGGCTTGAAGACACGTAAGCCAAAGAAGCACTCAAGCAAGTATATAATCGAAAGACGTAAAAAGTAATCAAGTTAACTAACAGAAGAATATGAGTCGTTCATTAAAAAAAGGTCCATATATTGATGTCAAGCTTGAGAAGAAAGTACTTGCTATGAACGAAAGTGGCAAGAAGAACGTGATCAAGTCTTGGGCACGCGCCTCGATGATTTCCCCCGACTTCGTGGGCCACACCATCGCAGTGCACAATGGAAATAAATTCATACCTGTGTATATCACCGAGAACATGGTAGGCCATAAGCTTGGTGAGTTCGCCTTGACACGCACATTCCGCGGTCACGCCGGCAACAGAAAGAAGTAGTCACAGGTGATAGAGCAATCATGTAAAAAACAGAAGACAAATAATGGGTAAGAGAAAGAGAGAAATGGCCGAAAGAATCAAAGAGGCCCGGAAGACTACCTACAGAGCTAGTCTGCGCAACATCCCATCTTCACCACGCAAGATGCGCTATGTCGCCGACCTCATCAGAGGTATGGAGGTGAACAAGGCGTTTGCAACCCTGCGTTTCAACGCTAAGGCCGCTTCCAAGGACCTTGAGAAGTTGCTGCGTGCCACCATTGATGTTTGGGAGCAGAAGAACGGCAAGGCAGAGAATGTCGAGCTGTATATCACTAAGGTGTTCGTTGACGAGGGTGTGACCCTCAAGCGAATGAGACCTGCACCCCAGGGAAGGGGCTACCGTATCCGCAAACGTTCTAACCACGTCACAATGTTTGTTGACGCTAAACCAAATGCTGAAAATTAATTATGGGACAGAAAGTTAATCCAATAAGCAATCGCCTCGGTATTGTAAGAGGTTGGGACTCAAACTGGTTCGGTGGAAAGAACTTTGGCGACAACCTTCTCGAGGACAGTAAGATCAGAAAGTATCTTAACGCTCGTCTGGCCAATGCCAACGTCTCCAAGATTGTGATTGAGCGTACTCTCAAGCTGGTGACCATCACCGTGTGCACAGCACGCCCAGGTGTCATCATCGGCAAGAACGGCAAGGACGTCGAGAAGCTGAGAGAGGAGTTGAAGAAACTCACTAAGAAGGACATCCAGATCAATATCTACGAGGTGCGCCGTCCCGACCTGGACGCTGTCTATGTGGCTCACAACATAGCCTCTCAGATTGAGAAGAAGATGGCTTACCGCCGTGCGATCAAGACTGCTATCTCCAACACCATGCGCTCAGGCGCCGAGGGTATCAAGGTGCAGATTTCCGGACGTCTGAATGGCGCAGAGATGAGCCGTTCCGAGATGTACAAGGAAGGCAGAACACCACTCCACACTTTCCGTGCCGACATCGACTACTGCCTGGCAGAGGCCCTGACAAAGGTAGGCCTTCTTGGTATCAAGGTTTGGATATGCCGTGGTGAGATATTCGGTAAGAAAGACCTCACACCCAACTTCTCCCAGCAGAAGGAGAACCGCGGTGCAGGCCAGCAGGGCAACAGAAGGTCAAGGAACAGAAAAAACAACCGCTAAATCAAAGATTGAATCATGTTACAGCCTAAAAGACAAAAATATAGAAGACCGCAGAAAGGCCGCGGCCGTTGGAAAGGTGTGTCGCACAGAGGCACAGAACTGGCTTTCGGCAGCTTCGGTATCAAGGCTCTGCAGACCCGTTGGATTTCTGCTCAGCACATAGAAGCCGCCCGTGTGGCCATCACACGTTACATGCAGCGTCAGGGACAGGTTTGGATCCGCATTTTCCCGGACAAGCCCATCACCAAGAAGCCTGCAGACGTCCGAATGGGTAAAGGTAAGGGAGACCCCTACAAGTATGTTTTCCCAGCCAAGCCAGGCCGCATCCTCTTTGAGATTGAGGGAGTGCCCTACGAGGTAGCCAAGGAGGCCCTTCGCCTCGGCGCCCAGAAACTCCCGACTACTACTAAGTTTATAGTTAGACGTGACTACGACAAAAACGCTTGATTATGAAAATGTCAGAAATAAAGGGACTCACTACAGATGAGTTGAAGGAGCGTATCGACACAGAGGTTGCCAACTACGGACAGATGAAGTTCAACCACACAATCTCCCCTCTTCAGGATACATCTCAGTTTAAGAAAATGCGTCAAGACATAGCCCGCATGAAGGGTGAGTTGCGCCAAAGAGAACTTAACAAATAACAGTGATCTACATGGAAGTTAGAAATTTAAGAAAACAGAGAACAGGTGTTGTGGTGAGCAACAAGATGGACAAGACCATCGTTGTGGCTACCAAGTTCAAGGAGAAGCACCCTATCTATGGTAAGTTTGTCAGCAAGACAAAGAAATACCATGCTCATGATGAAAAGAACGAGTGCAATGTAGGTGACACTGTGCTGATCATGGAGACTCGTCCATTGAGCAAAACCAAGAGATGGAGATTAGTACAAATTGTAGAAAGAGCTAAGTAAATATGATACAGGTAGAAACCAAATTGGCAGTAGCCGACAACAGTGGCGCCCGCGAGGTGAAGTGCATCCGCGTTCTTGGCGGTACTCGTCGCCGCTATGCCTCACTCGGCGACATCATTGTCGTGGCCATCACAAACGTGGTGCCTTCAAGCGAGTTGAAGAAAGGTACGGTATCGAAGGCTTTGATCGTACGTACCAAGAAGGAGGTACGTCGTGCAGACGGTTCCTATATCCGTTTTGACGACAATGCCGTTGTTCTTCTGAGCAACGCCAACGAAATGAGGGGAAGCCGTGTGTTCGGACCCGTGGCCCGTGAGTTGCGTGCCAAGAACATGAAGGTTGTCTCCCTCGCTACTGAGGTACTTTAAATTATTAATAACAGACAACGTAATGAGTAAGTTACATATCAAGAAAGGCGACACAGTTTACGTGAACTCTGGCGACGACAAGGGCAAGACCGGCAAGGTTCTGCGCGTGTTGGTGAAGGAGCAGCGTGCTGTGGTGGAGGGTGTGAACATGGTGACCAAGAGCACCAAGCCAAGCGCACAGCACCCACAAGGAGGTAGAATCACGCAGGAAGCTCCTATTCACATCTCCAATCTGAATCCGGTTGACCCAGCCACAGGCAAGGGCACTCGCATCGGCAGAAGACTCGGAGCCAATGGCAAATTAGTACGTTACGGTAAAAAGTCAGGGGAGGAAATCAAATGAGTACAACTGCAAACCTTAAGAACGTTTACGCCGAGCAGATAGCTCCGGCACTGCAGAAGCAGTTCAATTATTCTTCTTCAATGCAGATTCCCGTGTTGAAGAAAATCGTCATCAACCAGGGTCTTGGCATGGCTACAGCCGACAAGAAGATCATCGAGGTGGCTATGAAAGAGTTGGCCACCATCACTGGTCAGAAGCCCGTTGCCACTATTTCGAAGAAGGACGTGTCGAACTTCCACCTTCGCAAGAAGATGCCTATCGGCGTGATGGTGACTCTTCGTCGCGAGCGCATGTACGAGTTCCTTGAGAAGTTGATCCGCGTGGCTCTTCCCCGTATCCGCGACTTCAAGGGTATCGAGAGCAAGTTCGACGGCCGTGGCAACTACACCCTCGGCATCCAGGAGCAGATCATCTTCCCTGAGATCAACCTCGACCAGATTGAGAAGATCATGGGTATGAACATCACTTTCGTGACTTCCGCCCAGACCGACGAGGAAGGTTATGCCCTTCTCAAGGCCTTTGGATTACCATTTAAGGATTCAAAAAAATAATCGGATATGGCAAAAGAATCAATGAAGGCACGCGAGGTGAAGCGTGCGAAACTCGTTGCTAAGTACGCTGCCAAGCGCGCCGCCCTGAAGAAGATTGTCAACACAGGTTCTCCTGAGGAGGCATACGAGGCCGCTCGCAAGTTGCAGTCGATACCCAAGAACGCCAACCCCATCCGCCTGCACAACCGCTGCAAGCTCACTGGTCGTCCCAGAGGCTACATGCGTCAGTTCGGCATTTCACGTATCCAGTTCCGCGAGATGGCATCAGCCGGTCTCATCCCTGGCGTGAAGAAGTCCAGCTGGTAAGGAAGTGGGAGGATGCAGTTGATGAACAAGCACACACAACAACAAATTAATTAAATATTGTCGGGACAGTCCCGGTTAATTTAACTAAATTTTATGACAGATCCAATAGCAGATTATCTGACGAGGTTGAGAAACGCCATCATGGCCAAGCACCGTGTGGTGGAGATTCCTGCCTCAAATTTGAAGAAAGAGATCACCAAGATCCTTTTCGACAAAGGATATGTACTGAACTACAAGTTCGTGGACGATGGTCCACAGGGCACCATCAAGGTGGCTCTGAAGTACGATCCAGTGACAAAGACCAATGCCATCCGGTCTTTGAAACGCGTGTCGCGTCCAGGTCTCCGCAAGTACGCTGGATACAAAGACATGCCGAGAGTTATTAACGGATTAGGTATAGCCATTTTATCTACATCCAAAGGTGTAATGACAGACAAAGAGGCCAAGGACCAGAAGATTGGTGGCGAGGTGCTTTGTTATGTGTACTAATAGAGGGAGGATTTATAATGTCTAGAATTGGTAAGTTGCCTATTAGTATTCCTGCAGGAGTGACCATCACTCATAAGGATGACATTGTAACAGTGAAAGGTCCCAAGGGTGAGCTTTGCCAGCATGTGGACCCATCAATCAAGGTGACCATCGAAGACGGTCATGTGAGCCTTGAGGAGAATACAGAGATGATGGCTGACAACCCCAAGCAGCGTCACGCTTTCCACGGTCTTTACCGTGCTCTGCTCCACAACATGGTAGTAGGTGTGAGCGAAGGTTTCAAGCAGACCCTTCAGCTGGTTGGTGTTGGTTACCGTGTGTCCAACACAGGTAATGTTCTTGAATTCTCGCTTGGTTACTCCCACGCCATCTACTTCGAGCTTCCCAAGGAAGTGAAGGTGGAGACGAAGATGGAGCGCAACCAGGATCCTCTCGTGATGCTCGAGTCATGCGACAAGCAGCTTCTCGGGCAGATATGCGCCAAAATCCGCTCATTCCGCAAGCCTGAGCCATACAAGGGCAAGGGTATTCGCTTCCAGGGCGAGGTTGTAAGAAGGAAGTCGGGCAAGTCAGCAAGTGCTAAGTAATTTTTAATTTGTACGAGTTATGATAACAAAGATAGAAAGACGTATTAAAATCAAGCACAGAGTACGTAACAAGGTATCTGGTACAGCTGAACGTCCACGCCTGAGTGTTTTCCGCAGCAACAAACAGATTTACGCGCAGATCATTGACGACAGCTATGTGAATAAGGAGCACCCTTTCACCAAGCGTGTGGTCAAGAAGGGCAAGACCATCCTCGTAGAGGACTATCCTCTGGGCAAGACCATCGTATCCGCTTCCTCTTTGGGCATGGAGAAGATGTCGAAGTCTGAGCAGTCCGTTAAGGTTGGCGAGCTGATCGCAAAGAAGGCCATCGAGGCCGGTGTGACCAAGGTGGTATTCGACCGCAACGGTTATTTGTTCCATGGCAGAGTGAAGCAGTTGGCCGACGCTGCCCGTAATGGTGGACTTGTATTCTAATAAATCAAACAAAGATTATGGTTAATAGAGCAAAGATAGAAAACCCTGAGGAGCTGAAGGACAGACTTGTGGCTCTGAATCGTGTGACTAAGGTCACCAAGGGTGGTCGTACCTTCACTTTCGCCGCCATCGTGGTGGTAGGCAACGGTAAAGGCGTGATAGGCTACGGCCTGGGTAAGGCCGGTGAAGTGACAGCCGCCATCGCCAAGGGTACAGAGGCCGCTAAGAAGAATCTTTTCAGTGTGCCAGTGCTCAAGGGCACCGTACCCCATGAGGCCACAGCCAAGTTCGGTGGTGCACGTGTATTGGTGATGCCAGCCAGCGCCGGTACCGGTGTAGTGGCAGGTGGTGCCATGCGCGCCGTGTTCGAGAGTATAGGTATCACAGACGTACTTGCAAAGTCTAAGGGTTCGTCCAACCCTCACAACCTGGTGAAGGCCACGATAGAGGCATTGTCTTCTATGCGCGACGCCAAGACTATCGCAGCCGCACGTGGTGTGGATTTGAATAAAGTATTTAGAGGATAGGAGGTATCATTCATGGCAAAGATAACAATCAAACAAGTGAAGAGCCGCAACAACCGCCCCATGGACCAGAAGCGCACGCTCGAGGCCCTCGGTCTGGGCAGGATAGGCAGCGTGAGTGAGCATGAGGATACTCCTTCATTGCGCGGCATGATCAACAAGGTGAGCCACCTGGTAGAGATCATCGGATAATGTGAATCGTTTAAAATCATTAAACAGCGTAAACAATGGAATTACATAATTTGACTCCGGCTGCAGGCTCCAACAAGAAAGGTAAGAGAGTAGGTCGTGGTTACGGCTCTGGCAAGGGTCGCACCTCTACTCGCGGTCACAAGGGTGCCAAGGCAAGGTCCGGTTACAAGAAGAAGATTGGTTTCGAAGGTGGACAGATGCCGCTTCAGCGCCGTGTGCCTAAGTTCGGTTTCCAGAACATCAACCGCATCGAGTACAGAGCAGTCAATGTTGACGTACTTGAGAAGATTGCTACCGACAAGGGCTTGACTAAGATCACTGTTGCCGACATCATCAACGCCGGTTACGCACGCAAGGGCGAACTGGTGAAGGTGCTGGCTAAAGGCGAGCTCAACACAAAGATCGACGTAGAGGCCAATGCCTTCTCCAAGAAGGCTGAGGAAGCCATCACAAGTAAAGGCGGTAATGTTGTAAAACTTTAATCAGTCATGGGAAAAGCTATAGACAAGCTTAAGAACATCAAGATCGTAAGGGTCCTGAGAAACATCTGGAGTGTGGAGGATTTGCGTCAGCGCATCCTCGTCACTCTGTTGTTTGTCGCCATCTATCGTTTTGGTTCTTTCGTTGTGCTGCCCGGTATCGACACCGCCCAGCTTGAGGAACTGAGCAATCAGACCAAGACAGGCCTTCTCTCCCTTCTCGACATGTTCTCTGGCGGCGCGTTCTCCAAGGCGTCTATATTCGCCCTTGGAATCATGCCCTACATCTCTGCTTCCATCGTGATGCAGTTGCTGGGCATCGCTGTCCCCTATTTCCAGAAGATGCAGCGTGAGGGTGAAAGTGGTAGAAGGAAGATGAACCAGTACACTCGTTATCTGACTGTGCTTATTCTTCTCTTCCAGGCTCCCGCTTATCTGATCAACCTCCGCATGCAAACCAATGGCCAGGCCTTGAGCGCTGGTCTGAACTGGACAGTGTTCCTTATCACCTCCACCATTATCCTCGCTGCCGGCAGCATGTTCATCCTGTGGCTTGGCGAGCGCATCACCGACAAGGGTATTGGTAATGGAGTGTCTCTGATCATCATGGTGGGTATCATCGCCCGCTTCCCACAGGCTGTGACTCAGGAGTTCATCTCCCGTTTCGGCGCCGCCCAGGGTGGTTTGGTGATGTTCCTGCTTGAAATAGTGGCGTTGCTTGCTGTGATCGCAGCCGCAGTGCTTCTGGTACAGGGTGTGCGCAAGGTGCCCGTACAGTACGCCAAGCGTATTGTCGGCAACCATCAGGTTGTCGGTGGTGCTCGCCAGTACATCCCCCTCAAGCCCTATGCTGCCAACGTGATGCCAATCATCTTCGCACAGGCAATCATGTTCATCCCCATCACTTTCGTAGGTTTCATGGCCGGTGGCAATACCAGCTCCACATTGCAGAAGCTGATTGACACTCAGAGTGGACTCTACAACGTGATCTTCGCTGCTTTGATTATCCTCTTCACTTATCTGTACACGGCAATTACTATCAACCCCGTGCAGATGGCTGAGGACATGAAGCGCAACAACGGTTTCATCCCTGGAGTGAAGCCAGGCAAGGACACTGCCAACTACCTCGACACCATCATGTCGAGAATCACGTTGCCAGGTGCTCTTTTCCTCGCCTTGCTTGCCGTACTGCCCGCTTTCGCCGGCCTGTTCGGTATCCAGCGTGAGTTCGCTCAGTTCTTTGGTGGTACATCGCTGCTCATCCTCGTGGGTGTGGTACTCGACACCCTCCAGCAGATCGAGAGTCATCTTCTGATGCGTCATTACGACGGTCTTCTCTCGACTGGTCGTGTCAGGGGCGAGCATGCAGAGATGTCGGCTTATTAAAGCTGTGCTATTGTGATGGTGTATCTCAAGACAGATGATGAGATAGAGCTGATGCGCCAGGCAAACCTCTTGGTCGGAAAGACTTTGGCCGAAGTGGCCAAAGTTATCCGCCCGGGAGTGACGACCCGCCAGCTCGACCGTTTGGCCGACGAGTTCATCCGCGACAACGGTGCCGTGCCTACTTTCAAGGGCTTTCCCAATCCTCAAGGCATGCCTTTTCCAGCAAGCATCTGCACCAGTGTGAACCATCAGGTTGTGCATGGCATTCCCAACGACACCCCTCTTGAGGAGGGCGACATCGTCTCGGTGGATTGCGGCACATTGCTCAACGGGTTCTGTGGCGACTCCTGCTACACCTTTGCGGTGGGAGAAGTATCAGACGAGGTTCGTCAGCTGATGCGTGTGACGAAGGAGGCTCTTTACAAGGGAATCGAGCAAGCTGTTGCCGGTCATCGCATCGGTGATATAGGCAACGCTGTTCAAAGCCATTGCGAGCAATACGGTTACGGTGTAGTCCGCGAGTTTGTAGGCCATGGTATCGGCCACGACATGCACGAGGACCCACAGGTCCCCAACTACGGTCGCCAGGGCAGTGGCAAGATGCTGAAGGAAGGCCTTTGCATCGCCATCGAGCCCATGATTACGATGGGCACCCGCGAGATTTACATGCAGGAAGACCACTGGGGAATCATCACCCGCGACAACAAGCCCGCATGTCACTACGAGCACACGATAGCCGTTCGCAAGGGCAAGGCCGACATCCTCTCATCCTTTGATGAAATCGAGAATATACTGAACAATAAAAACTGATTTATGGCAAAGCAAGCGTCAATAGAGCAAGACGGAACCATTGTTGAGGCATTGTCGAATGCGATGTTCCGTGTGGAACTGGAGAACGGCCATCCCATCACGGCCCACATCTCCGGCAAGATGAGAATGCATTACATCAAGATCCTCCCAGGCGACAAGGTGCGTGTTGAGATGTCGCCTTACGACCTGTCGAAGGGTAGAATCGTCTTCAGGTATAAATAACAAAAAGATATATGAAAACAAGAGCATCATTAAAGAAGCGCACACCCGACTGCGTGATTGTTCGTCGCAAGGGTCGCCTTTTTGTAATTAATAAGAAGAATCCCAAGTACAAGATGCGTCAGGGCTAATTCTTTTGATTGAATCAAGCAAAAAACTAAAATATGGCAATAAGAATTGTTGGTGTAGATCTCCCGCAGAACAAACGTGGAGAAATTGCGTTGACCTACATTTACGGTATAGGACGCAGCAGCGCCGGTAAGATCCTTGAGAAGGCCGGTGTTGACAAGGACATTAAAGTGAAGGACTGGAGCGACGAACAGGCCGGTAAGATCCGTGAGGTAATCGGTGCCGAATACAAGGTAGAAGGTGATCTTCGTTCCGAGATCCAGATGAACATCAAGCGTCTGATGGATATCGGATGCTACCGTGGCATCCGCCATCGTCTCGGTCTGCCAGTGCGTGGCCAGAGCACAAAGAACAATGCTCGTACTCGTAAGGGTAAGAAGAAAACAGTTGCAAACAAGAAAAAAGCTACTAAATAATCGATTATGGCTAAGAAAACAGTTCAAGCTAAGAAAAGAGTCGTTAAGGTTGGTGCCCAGGGCCAGTTGCATGTGCATTCTTCTTTCAACAACGTCATCGTGTCATTGGCCAACAGCGAGGGTCAGATCATCTCTTGGTCTTCAGCAGGTAAGATGGGCTTCCGTGGTTCGAAGAAGAACACTCCCTATGCTGCCCAGATGGCGGCTCAGGATTGCGGTAAGGTTGCTTACGACCTCGGCCTGAGAAAGGTCGTGGCTTACGTCAAGGGTCCGGGCAACGGACGTGAGGCAGCTATTCGTGGCGTCCACGGTTGTGGTATCGAGGTGACAGAGATCATCGACGTGACTCCACTTCCACACAATGGATGTCGTCCACCTAAGAGAAGAAGAGTATAATCAATCACAATTCCGACGTCTCCAGTCCATCCCTTCAGTTCGGTGTCCGATTTTGGATGTATCTTTTCCTTTCTACATCCGCTGCTGTAAGGACAACGGCTGGTGAGGTGAGACGCTGAGATGTCACAAAAAACAAGGACAATAATATGGCAAGATATACAGGACCTAAGACAAGGATTTCACGCCGTTTCGGTGAGGCTATTTACGGTCCAGACAAGGTTCTTGAGAAGCGTAATTTCGCACCAGGTCAGCATGGTAGGGATCGTCGCAGAAAGACTTCTGAGTATGGTCTGATGTTGGCTGAGAAGCAGAAGGCTAAATATACTTATGGTGTGCTGGAGAAGCAGTTCCGTATTCTCTTCGAGAAGGCATCAAGAAAAGACGGAGTGACTGGTGAAGTGCTCCTTCAGATGCTGGAGAGCCGTCTCGACAACGTTGTTTACCGTCTGGGCATCGCTCCCACTCGTGCAGCTGCCCGTCAGCTTGTCAACCACAAGCACATCACTGTTGATGGCAAGGTAGTAGGCATCCCTTCCTATTCAGTAACTCCAGGTCAGGTGGTTGCAGTTCGCGAGAAGTCTAAGAGCCTCGAGGTTGTTGAGGCATCTCTGGCAGGCTTCAACCACAGCAAGTACCCATGGATTGAATGGGACGAGAACGTCAAGGGTGGCAAGTTGCTTCACCTTCCTGAGCGTGAAAGTATTCCTGAGAATATTAAAGAACAAATGATAGTCGAGTTGTACTCTAAATAATAAAATTTAACATGGCGGTATTAGCATTTCAAAAACCAGATAAAGTAGTGATGCTGGAATCGACGGACAAGTTCGGCAAGTTCGAATTCCGTCCCCTGGAGCCTGGCTTTGGTATCACCATTGGCAACGCTCTTCGTCGCATCTTGCTTTCATCGCTCGAGGGTTATGCCATCTGTACCATTCGTATAGCTGGTGTGGAGAATGAGTTTTCCTCCATCCCCGGTGTGAAGGAAGATGTGTCCGGTATCATCTTGAACCTCAAGCAAGTAAGGTTCAAGCAGAGAAGTGAAGGAACTGACAAGGAGAAAGTTCTTATCACAGTGGAGAACGCAACAGAGTTCACCGCTGGCGATATCGACAAGTATCTTAGTGGATTTGGAGTGTTAAATCCTGACTTGGTAATTTGTCATTTAGATCCTAAGGCTTCCATCGAGATTGAGTTGAACATCAACAAGGGACGTGGTTACGTGCCAAGCGACGAGAACCGTGAGCTTTGCACCGACAATGTCAACGAGTTGGCCATCGACTCTATCTACACTCCTATCCGCAACGTGAAGATTGCGGTGGAGAACTACCGTGTGGGAATGAAGACAGACTATGAGAAGCTGCTGCTTGAGATCAGCACCGATGGTTCTATCCATCCCAAGGATGCGCTCAAGGAAGCAGCCAAGATCCTCATCCACCACTTTATGCTCTTCTCTACCGACGAGAAGATCACCTTCGAGAATGCTGACATCGAGGGTGCTGAGGAGTTCGACGAGGAGATTCTGTCTATGCGTAAGTTGCTGAAGACGAAGTTGACCGACATGAACCTTTCTGTTCGTGCCTTGAACTGTCTGAAAGCCGCTGAGGTGGAGACCTTGGGAGATTTGGTACAATTTAACAAAACAGACTTGCTCAAATTCCGTAATTTCGGTAAGAAGTCTCTTGCAGAGCTTGACGACCTGCTTGAGAGTCTGCAACTTTCATTCGGAACTGATATTTCCAAGTATAAATTAGAAAAAGATTAAACGATGAGACACAATAAGAAATTCAATCATCTTGGACGTAAGGCAGCGCACAGGGATGCTATGTTGGCCAACATGGCTATCTCGCTGATTATGCACAAGAGAATCACTACTACCTTGCCCAAGGCTAAGGCACTGCGCAAGTATGTCGAGCCACTGATCACAAAATCGAAGACCGACACTACTGAGTCGCGCCGTGTTGTGTTCAGCTACCTGCAGAACAAGTATGCCATCAAGGAACTCTTTGGTGACATCTCTGCAAAGATTGCCAACCGCCCAGGTGGTTACACCCGCATCATCAAGCTGGGTATCCGTCCTTCCGACGCCACTCCAATGGCTTTCATCGAGTTCGTTGACTATGATGAGAACATGGCTAAGGACGCTGGCAAGAAGAAGGCTACACGCCGCAGCCGCCGTGGTGGCAAGAAGGCCACAGAGGCCGCTACAGTAGCTGAGGCTGAAGTGGTAGCAGAAAGCGCTGAATAATTCACTTACTTATATTAGTTATCAATGAGAATTGCTCTACTTCTTTGGGTAGAGCAATTCTTTTATTATCATAGAAATTGTAATATGAATATTAACTTCATTCTTAAACTAAAGAACAAGCATCAAATACAAAATTGTCAGGTCAATGTCGTTTCCCAATAATTCTTTCTTGATGTCTTCGCTTTCCATCTGATATAATTATGAAATATCACCGCCCTGAAAGGGCAATATCTCTCAGCCCAGGGCATCGCCCTGGGTAGATAAATAATCAATTCCCCCTTCGCCCTGAAAGGGCAAAATCTTTATCAATCACTGAGGACAAATCTTTCGTCATAACTGATGTTATAAAGCTGTAAAAACCTCAGATATTCATCTTTGAACGTCATCCCTTCGTGGTGTTTTCTTTGGTTGTCAATGTATTCTATCGTCTTAGGGACAACAGATTCACTGACTGATAGAGCTGCATATCCTCCCTGCCATGCAAACATACTATACCAATTTGATAAATCTTTGATCCATCGGCTGCTATTCCTTTTCACTTCTTCCACCAGATGAGCTACATTCTCTTTGCTCGATAAAAGGCAGAGTAGATGAATATGGTCATTAACGCCTCCTATTCGAATCACTTGACTTCCCGTGGAATTTACAATCCCGCCGATGTAACGATGGACCTCATTTAGATGTTCATCTTTGATGAGCGGGCTATTTGTTTTCACATGGAAAATGATGTGCAAATAGATTTTGCATAGGGATTGAGCCATGATGATTGTTTATTATGTTGCCCTTTCAGGGCGGTGGGTGTTGTGGGGCGTTGGTTTATACCCAGGGCGCTGCCCTGGGCTGGGTGATGTTGCCCTTTCAGGGCGGTGGGGTTGCCCCGGGGTGGGGGATATTGCCCAGGGTGTTGCCCTGGGATGAGTGATATTGCCCTTTCAGGGCGGTGGGTTGACCCGGGGTGGGGAATATTGCCCAGGGCTTTGCCCTGGGTGGGGATATTGCCCCTTCGGGGCAACACCATCGCCCTGAAAAGGGCAGAATCACATTTTCTCCATGGCTTGTTCGAGGTCGGCGATGATGTCATCGACGTTCTCGATGCCTACGGATAGGCGGATGAGGTCGGGTGCTACACCAGCTTCGAGGAGTTGTTCGTCGCTCATCTGTCGGTGTGTGTGGCTGGCCGGGTGGAGCACACAGGTGCGGGCATCAGCCACGTGTGTGACGATGCAGATGAAGTCGAGGTTGTCCATGAAGCGGATGGCGTCATCGCGCGTGCCCTTCAGTCCGAAGGCAATCACACCGCATGATCCGTTGGGCAGGTACTTCTGTCCCAGTTCGTAGTATTTGTTGCTCTTGAGTCCGCAGTAGTTCACCCAACCCACCTTGGGGTTCTTCTCCAGCCATTCAGCCACCTTCTGCGCATTCTCGCAGTGACGTGGCACACGCAGGTGCAGTGTTTCGAGTCCGAGGTTGAGCAGGAAGCAGTTCTGCGGTGATGGTATGCTGCCCAGGTCGCGCATGAGTTGCGACACCACCTTGGTGATGTATGCCTTCTTGCCGAAGGCCTTGGTGTAGGTCAGTCCGTGGTAGCTCTCGTCGGGTGTGCACAGTCCGGGGAACTTGTCGGCATAGGCTTCCCAGTCGAAGTTGCCGCTATCTACGATGGCGCCTCCCACCTGAGTGGCATGCCCGTCCATATACTTGGTGGTGGAGTGGGTGACGATGTCGCAGCCCCATTCGAAAGGACGGCAGTTGATGGGTGTGGCGAAGGTGTTGTCCACAATCAGTGGCACTCCATGGCGATGTGCCATCTTGGCGAATCGCTCGATGTCGAAGACGTTGCCTCCAGGATTGGAGATGGTTTCGCCGAAGAAGCACTTGGTGTTGGGACGGAAAGCCGCCTCGATCTGCTCGTCGCTCCAGTCAGGATCGACGAAGGTGCACTCGATGCCCAACTTCTTCATGGTCACGCCGAAGAGGTTGAAGGTGCCGCCATAGATGGTGTTGGAGGTGATGAAATGGTCGCCAGCCTCACAGATGTTGAACACGGCGTAGAAGTTGGCAGCCTGTCCAGACGAGGTCAGCACACCAGCCACACCGCCTTCCAGCGCCGTGATCTTCTCAGCAACGGCATCGTTGGTGGGGTTGGCCAGACGGGTGTAGAAGTAGCCTTCGTCCTTGAGGTCGAAGAGGCGGGCCATCATCTCGCTGGTCTCGTACTTGAAAGTGGTGCTCTGATAGATGGGCAACACACGCGGCTCGCCGTTCTTGGGTTTCCACCCTGCTTGCACGCAGAGGGTTTCTAAGTTCTTTTTCATTTGTGATTTTTCGTTATTTACGTTTTTATCGTTCTTATCGTTTTTATCGTTCTTTTCGTTCTTATCGTTATTATCGTTATTTTCGATTTTTTGTTTTTTCCTTCTTTATTTCTTTTTGATGAGCTGGGTTTCGATGATGCGGAGGTTGCCGCCACGAACCACTTTGTCGTCGTTCTTGGCCTCCAGCTCGTTCATGTTGTCGAACATGTCGCCGTCGCGCACGTCGCCCGTCAGCACCACCTTTACCCTTTGCGCCTTCTTGCCGATGGGCAGGTGGACGTAGGAGAGCGATTTGGGTGTGTAGCCCTTCCAGACCTGCTCGCCGTCAGCATAGACCTCGATGGGGTAGGACTTGCGTCGGAAGTCGCCCATCTTCATCTGCAGTTCGTCAATCAGGGTGGGTTGTGCGATGGTGTATTCAATCCAGGCATCCTGCATCTCGCCCTTGCTTTGCCAGAGCGATCGTTCGTTGTCGTCGTAGGAGTCCTTGGCGGTCTCCTTGTTGCTGCCCGCTTCTACGCTGACAATCTTGATGTCCTCACCCGTTGGAGTGAATGACGGAGTGGTTGGGGTTGGTCCTTTGCCGAGATAGCAGGGCAGTCCTGTGGAGGGTAGGGTGGAGGTCAGTCCGTTGGTGGTGGGGAAGGCGTTGGTGGTCAGCACCAGTTCGTCGCCAGTCAGTCCGTCGGCCTCCGCGCGGAGTCGGATGGTGCCTGGGGTGGTGGTTGATCGCAGCATCACCCTGTTCACGCCACATTCCACGGGCAGCGTCCTTTCCAGTACCATGTTGGGATTGCCCACACCGCGAAAGATGTCGTCGCGGTTGGCCTCGAAGTCAGCGTCGCCGGCATGTGGGTTGGCTATGCCGCCACGCCATTCCGCCGGTCCGTCGAGGCTGAAGGTCACCCGTCGGTCGTCGAGCGGGCAGCGGACCCCTTCGGCATCCACCACCTCAAACTCCACCAACACCACATCCGCTCCGTCGGCCCGCCATCCCGTAGGACCCGAGTACGACTTGAGCCGCAAGGCTGCTGGCTCTCCGGCTGTGCTGATGGCGTCGGTGGTGGTGCTTCCGTCGGCGTAGGTGCCTTCGGCGGTGATGCTGCCTGGCTGGTATGGCACGTTGCGGAACTCAAACAGGTAGTTATACATTCTTCGGGGTTCAATACCCGTTTCCTTGCCGTTGATGAGGAGTCTCACGCTCGGTGCGTTCGACACCACGTATAATCTTGGGATGATCTCCCCTTCCTTGTAGTTCCAGTGGCCGCAGAGATAGGTGCGGGGAGCGATGTCGTCAACCCATCCGTCCCACATCACCTGATGGGCGAAATAGGCGTCCTTGGGGATGCGCATGGCGTCGGTCACACCGCTGCGGCGGTAGTTCTCCGCACCTCGACAGTGGGTTTGTGTGTCGCTGAAGATGATCTTCACGCCTCCGGCGTTCACTCTTGTGGCAGTGCCTGGACGCTCGGTCCAGTACTCGTACCAGCGTCGCACCAGTTCCGCCACAAACTCGTCCTGGTTGTGGTTGTAGGCACCGGCAGGCGCATTGCGGTAGAGCGGTCCTGCTCCCTCCTTGTGGTAGGGATAGCTCCAGGCGTTCCAGTACTTGCGCAGTCCTTCGTCGCGGCAGTACTCCATCATCCACATGGGTTTGCCAGCGCTTTTGTTGATATAGAGCATCTCGCCTCCGTATTCAGCCGTGTTGTCGTCGAGCATCTCGCGGCTTCCTATGGCTCGTCCTCCATGCGGGTCGAACTCATCCCTGACAGCCAGCATCTGTCGCATGTGGTCGTTGCTGATGCCGTGGTTGCCACACTCATAGAAGATGATGCTGGGGTTGTTGCGGAAATAGACGATGGCGTCGCGCATGAGCTCCACACGCTGTTGCCAGCGGCGGTCGCTGACGTCTGCTTCGGCGTCACCTGCCGGCATCGCCTGCATCAGTCCCACTCGGTCGCAGCTCTCCACGTCCTGTCGCCACGGTGTGACGTGCATCCAGCGCATCAGGTTGCCGCCGCCCTCCACCACCATGCGGTTGGAGTAGTCGCTCAGCCATGCCGGCACACTCATGCCCAGACAGGGCCATTCGTTGCTGGTGCGCTGTGCATAGCCGTGTACTTGTATCACTCGGTCGTTGAGCCAGACCATACCGTCCTTGAAGGCAGTCTTGCGGAAGCCGGTCACGGTGCAGACGGTGTCGGTGCCGACGATGGTCTTCACGCGGTAGAGGTAGCCGTAGCCCCAGCTCCAGAAATGCAGTCCATCGACGCGTTGCGAGGCTTTCAGGAGGGTGGTGCTGCCCGAGTTGATGCTGTTGGCTTGGCCTTTGAAGGTGGCGATGGTCTGTCCGTCGTGGTCTTCCACGATGACGGTCAGTTGGTCTGTCGTGTTGTTCTTGGCTGTGTTCCTCACCTGGGTCTCCACATTGATGGTGGCTGCGTGGCCTTGCACATCGATGTCGGAGGCATAGACGTAGGTGCCTGTGGTGCCGAGGGTGCTGTAGAGCGGCAGGGTCTGATAGACGGGTGGCATGATGTGGAGATAGACGTTCTTGCACAGTCCGCCGTAGTTGGCGTTGAAGTTCTTGTTGTTCCACTGGTACTTCGAGCCTGTAGCCTGCTCTTCGTAGTTCCATGAGTTGTTGGTCCTGACCTCAATGAGGTTGTCGCCTTTCTTCAGGTGGGGAGTGAGGTCGAAACCGAAGGCCATCACGCCGTTTTCGTGCAGTCCCAGGCGTTGTCCGTTGAGGAAGACCTCAGCCGCCTGTCTGGCACCCTCGAACTCGATGAAGACCCGTGCGCCCTTCTCCATGCGTGGCAGTCGGAAATGCTTGCGGTACCAGACGACGGAGTCCGACAGGTGGTCGATGAGCACTCTGTATGCCTCGTCTTCGTTCCAGGCGTGGGGTAGGGTGACGTTTGTGTCTCCGATGGTCCAGTCGGAGTTGAAGTTGTAGGTTTGACGGGCGTTGGCGCTGATGGTCGAGATGAGTGTCAGCAAGAGAAGGATGTATTTTTTCATAAATGCGTATTTTTGCGCAAAAATAAGCGTTTTCCTTGGGAAATCCAAGGAAAACGCTCAAAACTTATATCCCTATGGGGGCTGGGGGAGGTGCGGTGCCTGTGATGTCCGTGGGTGCACCTCGCGCTGCTCGTTGTACCCGCGGTTACCAAGAGGGGATCCTTTCAGGGTCCTGATACCGATGGTGCCCTGAGGGAGGGATCCTAATACCCCTATCTTGCCCAGGTGTATTTGTGGAGGGTGGCACGGACGGCGCCGGGACCGGCGAAGAGCTCCTTCACCATGCCTTCGATGCGGTCGCCGAGGCCGGCCTCGTAGAGGTCCAGTCCGAAGACGTCCTTGCGGCTGTAGAGCTGGTGCAGGCAACTCCAGTCTTGGTCGGGCTTGCCGATTTGCAACGGTGCGACAATGGCCTGCATCTCAGCGAGCATGGGGTCGGGTGATGGCTCGAAAGGAGTGCCGTCGTCCTTGATGCCTTTGAGGTAGCGTGCATAACCAGCCAAGGTGAGCGGGATGAGCACAAGGTTGTCCATGTCCAGTCCGCGCGCCACATACTTCTTGATGGTCTCACCAAAACGGATAGGCAGTTTTTGGCTTGTGTCCATGGCGATGCGCTGGGGTGCGTCGGGCATGAACGGATTGGGCAGACGGCGGTTGATGACAGCCCCGATGAACTCGTAGGGGTTGAGCACACCTGGATCGGTCACTACAGGCATGGCCTCTATATAACCTATCTTCTGGATGAAGGGACGCAGATCCTCGTCGGCCATCTCCGCAGAGATGAGTGTGTAGCCCAGCATGCAGCCATAGAGGCTCATGGCAGTGTGGAGCGGGTTGAGGCAAGTCGTCACCTTCATGGTCTCCACCTTATCCACGGTCTCACGGTCGGTGTAAAGCACACCACCCAGTTCCAATGGCGGACGTCCGTTGGTGTAGTTGTCTTCAATCACCAGATATTGCACCTCCTCGGCGTTGACGAAAGGAGCCGTGAAGGTGTGGCGCTCGGTCTCGATGTAGGAGTTGTCGTCGAATCCGTCGGCGGCCAGCATCTCCTTCACCTTCTCGTGTGGGCGCGGTGTAATCTTGTCGATCATCGACCATGGGAAGGTGATTTTCGTCTCGTCCTTCAGGTAGTCGAGGAACGCCTGTGGCACCAGTCCGTCGCCGACCCACCGCTCGGCGTATGCCATCACTCCAGCCTTCACTTTGTCGCCGTTGTGTGAGCAGTTGTCCATGCTCTGTACGGTCAGTGGCAGACAGCCCTGAGTCTTGCCCTCGGGCGAGAGGAAGCGTTCGTAGAGCAACAACGCCACCTTGCCCATGGCCAGCACGGGTTGCAGACCGCGCGCCAGGTCGGTGTCGTTGTAGGTGTAGCCTTTTTCCGTGATGGTGAACGAGATCATCTGCAGCGATGGCTTGCGGAAGATGTCCTTCAGCCGCTGCCAGTCTTCGAACTCGTATCCCGCTTTCAGTGCCTCAGTCACCGATGCGATGACCTTCTTCTCGATGGTGCCTGTGGATTGGAGGCTGACCAGCAGTGAGAGGTTGTTGTAGGGTGCGTAGGCTTTGTCGATGACCTCATAGTCGAAGGTCTCTGCCACGATGACACCACGGTCGTACTGACCGGTGTTGAGGGCGTCGTTGAGCAGTGCTGCGGGGAAGGCGCGGAAGATGTTGCCACCACCGAAGTGCACCCAGGTGGGTTGGTCGTGCGTCTTCTGTCGCACGGCCTGGATATCAAACTTGGGAAGCTCATAGCCTTTGGCCTCCCACTCGCTGGCATCGAAGCCAGGAGCCATTATGTCATTCAGTTTCATAGTCTGGGGATTTTTTTGTTTTTTTTTCTAGATTTTCTAGATGCCCTAGATTTTCTAGATGCCCTAGATTTTCTAGATGCTCTAGATTCTCTAGATTCTAATCAAAGAAGCCGGGTTGCTGGTATTTGATGCCCAGTTCGCGATCGACGGTGGCGAGGATGCCCTGCACCTGTCCGAGAGCGAACATACGTCCGAGGAAAGAGTAGCCGGCGTTGTAGCCCTTGTCCTCGTCGCCGAGCATGGTCATGCCGTGGTCCACGCGCATGGGCAGTGCGGGGTTCTCCTTCTCGAAGATGCGCGCCAGTTCGATGAGGTCTGCCCTGCCGCCCAGGTGCGATGCTTCAGTGAAGTCGCCGTTGGGGAAGATGTGGCAGGAGCGGAGGTGCACGAAGTGTGTGCGTGGCGCGAACTTACGGGCCATCTCCACCACGTTGTTGTAGGCTCCGGCGGAGAGGCTGCCTGCGCAGAAGGTCAGTCCGTTGTGTTTGTTGGGCACTGCGTCGAGCATCCACTGGATGTCTTCCTCGGTGCGTACGATGCGTGGTAGGCCCAGGATCTCGATGGGAGGGTCGTCGGGGTGCACACACATGTTCATGCCGCATTCCTCGCAGGTGGGCATGATCGCCTCGAGGAAGTACTTCATGTTCGCTCTGAGCTGTGCTTTGTCGATGCCCTTGTAGAGGTCGAGGAAACGGCGGAACTTCTCGATGGGTTCCTTGTCGCCTTCCTTGAAGTTGCCCGAGACGAATCCCTGGGTCTTGATGACGATGGTCTCCACCAGTTGGTGGTTTTTCTCGGGTGTCATATCCTTCGCCATGGCGTCTGCCTCAGCCAGCACGTCGCGTCCCTCGCCGTAGCCTTCGGGGAATCGGAACTGCGCCCATTCCTCTCTTGCTCCCTCGCGCTGGAGGATGTAGATGTCGAAGTAGGCGAACTCAGCGTAGTTGAAGTAGAGGTTGGATGATCCGTTGGGGTTGGCATGCAGCAGGTCGGTGCGTGCCCAGTCGAGTACTGGCATGAAATTGTAGCAGATGGTGTGTATGCCTTCTGCTGAGAGGTTGCGTAGGCTGATCTTGTAGCGCTCGATTTGTTCGTCGCGGTCGGGTCCGGCATACTTGATGCTCTCCACTACTGGCAGCGACTCCACTACGCTCCAGCGCATGCCGTAGCCCTCGATATAGGTTTTCAGGTCGTGGATTTTCTCGCGGGTCCACACTTCACCCAGTGGTACATCGTGCAGGGCGGTGACGATGCCCTCCACACCAATTTGTCGCAGCATGGCAAGTGTGATCTTGTCGTTCTTGCCAAACCATCTCCATGTTCTTTCCATATTGTCGTTGTTTTTGGTTGATTTTTATGGTTTTGAGTTGATAACCGATGCCCTGAAAGGGCAAGATGATTGTTATCGACTGCAAATTTACAAAATCGAAAATGTTTCTCGTGGATTT
Organism: uncultured Bacteroides sp.; assembly: GCA_946628545.1. GTDB lineage: Bacteria > Bacteroidota > Bacteroidia > Bacteroidales > Bacteroidaceae > RUG11857. Next base: position 27,997 of record CAMOWU010000033.1, read on the forward strand.
TCGGCGATTTTTCTTTTCAATGGTACTTGAGCGAAAGAATCAGCAACAAACCCGGGGGGTGCATCCATAGCCTGGAGGCGAGAGAGGGGAATAATGATGTTGCCCCTTCAGGGCGGTGGGTGTGTTGGTGTTGGTTTATACCCAGGGTGTTGCCCTGGGCTGAGAGATGTTGCCCTTTCAGGGCGGTGGGTTGCCCCGGGGTGGGGGATATTGCCCAAGGTGTTGCCCTGGGCTGAGGAATGTTGCCCTTTTCCTGCCGCACAAAGATAATGCTCGGTGTTCTTAAAGCCCAATGATTTGTTCGGTGTTTTTGTTGCCAATGATTTGTTCGGTGTTTTTGTTGGGCAATGATTTGTTCGGCAGGAATGCCGAACCTCCTATCAAGGCGTTGTGATGTAGGAGGTGCGGCATTCCTGCCGCACAAAGATGTGCTCGGTGTTCTTAATGCGTAATGATTTGTTCGGTGTTTCCGTTGCCAATGATTTGTTCGGTGTTTTTGTTGTGCAATGATTTGTTCGGCAGGAATGCCGAACCTCCTATTTATGTGTCAGCATCTAGGCTATCCAGGCTATCTAGATTCTCTAGATTCTCTAGATTCTCTAGACTATCTGAAAAAATGTTGTCGTTTTGTCCTTTTTCCTTGTCTTAATTACTTCTATTTTTTTGTAGGCATCATTTACGATGTCAAAGAAAATGGCATGGAAATCTATCCTTTTTTTAACTTTTTCTTGTATTTCTGACACTTTTTTTCGGTTTTGACACATTTTTTTTAGAAATTGCATCCAAGTTTTAGACATTAGTTGTAATTTTGCACTTGATTTGTGTATTTTATATATGAGGACACATGAAAACGGCATGCGATATCATGATTGTACCGAATGCTGAATGTAAGAAAAGAAACAAAGAATTGAATGTAAGTAACAAATGTAGCTAATTAATCAAATTAAGGATAAAATATGAACTTAAGGAAATTTTTGAGGATTCTGATCCCTGTATGCGCACTCGCAGTAGTGTCGTGTACAAACGAGGAACTGATTCTGGACGCCAGCCAGACTCAGAGAGGACGTGAATTCGCCCAAGCCTTCAAAGCCCGCTTCGGCGAAATCGACCCCAACCACACATGGGTGGACGGTAGTGTAGGCAAGGTGACTGTGACCACCGACCAGCCTGCCAACATCGTGATTTACGGACTCGGACGTACCGACGGTACTTTGCTTCGCCTCAAGCGCTGTGTGGTCAATGGCACACAGGAAGTGAAGTACGACATCCCCGCAGGTTGTCAGAAAGTAGTGCTCCGCGCCTACAATGCAAACGGTAACGAGTACAAGACACTCGAGCCCTCCAACGAGAACGATGAGGCCGACATGACTGCTGCCGGTACAAGAGCCAGCAACGCTACCACCATGCAGGAGTACATGCAGCAAAACAATCCACGCGCCCGCCAGCTCATTCCTAACGTGTGGAACGCATACACTAGCCATGGTTATCCCGCTCCTTGGCAGACCACTATCCCTGAAACTTCCAGCCTGACTTTACAATATGTTGATTATTCTGGAATTGACGATAATGCCTCTGGTTGGAACTTCTTTTTCAGAGGAACAGACGGCTACCTTTATAATATTCACACGTGGGATCAACTCAATGACTATATGCCAGTTTCGCTGTTTACCAGCATCGATGAATTCCACGAAAAGTCGGGCTTTACTGCCGCCGATAATGTCGCCAATGGTGGCAATGGTTATCGAATCGTGACTTTCGCAGAGGGCGAGAAGTGGACTTCACATCCCAGTATTGCCCCAGGTGGAGGATTTGAATCAGGCAGAAAATACCCTGCTGGAACTTACTATAACTTCGCTGCCTATGGTAAGCGTGGATCTTGGTGGAAACACGATACGGACGACTACGGTAAGTTCTATGTCACCAACATGGATATTACCGACAGCCATACAGGTACCCTCTCAGGTGTTCAAGACTATTTCAAGAAGACTCTAAATGCCGAAGTCATCTCTGAGATTGAAAAAATCGTCGTCCCAGACAACCAATATGATCTGTTGCGTCCATACGTCACTGATGCAGGTTTCACAACCCTTGCTCCGGGTCCTGTCACTGTGACATGGTTCACTGGTGTGACCTCTACTCGTGACTATGTGGGTTATTATTACACAACAGGTGAGGATACAGAAGCAAAAGAGGCCGCTGCCGACAAGTATCTCCTTCTCGATGCCCATAGTAGTTCTCGTCAGAAAGGTGATACTTTCCCATTGACCTATTATGATGCCAATGGCGATGCCTCATACATTTTCCCCAAGGATGTCAATATTCACTTCTTTGTTGTTCACGGTAGAGGTAGTAGTACAAACAAGCCTCATCCACATAGTGGATATACTTCTTGGAGTAGTGGAAGCATGAACAATTGGCTGTTTTACGATACCACTAAGAGTGATGGTACGAACGAGAACGGATGGACCCTTGATGCCTGGTATGCCGCTTATTCACAGGGTGGAGCAATCAACGACCCTGCCTACAATCGTCTCTATGACGAGGATTCCAAACCTGACAGCAGAATAACTTCTGATTTCGCTGGCAACTACATTCCTTCAATGTCCTTCAACTATGCCGGTTATAATGTGATTGGTTTTGAAGACACTCCTACTGGTACTGACCTCGACTGGAACGACTGTACGTTCATCGTGAATGGTAACTTCGAAGTGAAGAAATGGCACCAGCAAGACCTTGCCTTCTCCATGTGCATGGAGGACCTTGGCGGCACCGACGACCTCGACTACAATGACCTCTTCATGGTGGTGACTCAGGGTTATGAGGAAATCACTACCACTGGCGATGTGACCGAGACTTACTATTCCGCTCCAAAGGTGATGATTCCTATGGCTGGTGGTACATTGCCGCTGAGAATAGAGTTTGCTCCTGAAGATGCCACTTACGAGCACCTCACCCAGACACTCTTCTCCGATGTACACGCTGCCTTCGGCAAGGGCTTGACCGACGTGGCTATCAATACCTGTCTGCCAAATGAATATTCCACCAACATCAGGAACATCACTGGTACACCCGACTACAACGGAACCCCGTTCACCGTTGACTTCGCCGATGGGGCCACAGTGAAATGCGCCAACTTCAAGGCAAGAAACGATACTGAGGCAGAGGATGTGACGACAATCTTCCCCGGAACACTTTTCACTTCCACTGATATCGCCAACTTCTCTATCCTCGACCATATACCCGACTTCAAGATCTACGTTACCTACGAAAACGGCGAAGAGATGTGTATCTCTGGTCCTAAGAACTTGCAGGTGGGTGAGGACACATCGGATAAGCAGAAGATCCCATTCGCTTTCTGGTTCCCATCTACGGCAGAGAGTGAGCAGGCAAGCGCAGATAATCCTGAGTCACGTGTGCTCCCAGGATATGAGCGTCAGTTCATCAACACCGCTATTCCTGGTTTCGAGCAGTGGGTAGCCAACCAGAACCACACCGGCACCAGATGGTACGACTGGGCATGGGGCTACGACACCAACTGGCCCGATAACAACCCCGGAGGCGGCAGCCAAGGTGGTGGCGGTAGCGGTGAAGGTGGCGAAGGCGGTCAGACCACACCATCACAAATGGTTTATGAAGTGAACGCTCAGTTCATTCAGAGCATGGGTACTGGTTGGACTGCTGACGATCCGTCAAACCTGATTCCAGCCAGCAGCTTCCTGAGTGGAGCAACATCCGTAAAGGTTGATATCACATTCAAAGAGACCCTCAGCACTGGTGATATAGCACTTTACACAAAACCTGAATATACCAATGAAAACATTGGACAGACATCTGTTAATGGACTTTCTTCTTGGTCTAAGACAATAGATAATGCAACACACGTTGCAGGTATTCTTAAAAATGGTTTGAGTATTCAGCTTTGGAATGGAATGACTGCCGATAAGATCTCTTCCATAGTGATTACGAGCAGCAAGTAATAATTCTTCCTCTATATCGCAAGCAGGCGCGGCCATCGGCCGCGCCTGCTTCGTTTTTTCTTGCCGCCATGCTATGGCGGCTTACCTAACCGCCGTCCGGAAACAGATGCGCTTA
>CAMOWU010000034.1 GCA_946628545.1 uncultured Bacteroides sp.
TTTATTGAACTTTAGCAAGTGAGAAGTCGGCCTGAAAGGCCAATATCTCTTAGCCCAGGGCAACGCCCTGGGAATATGTAAAACAATCAACCAGCGCCCTGTAAGGGCAGCATCATCAATGAAGTTAACGATTTTGCCCTTACAGGGCGCAACTACCAACCACATCAAACCCAGGGCGATGCCCTGGGCTACTGGAAGGTTGCCCCTTCGGGGCGCACTTGCTAAAGTTGAGACATTTATAAAAACATTCTCATTGCTTACACTTCAGTCGAAGACCTCGGTCAGTACATCGAGCGACTTGAGTTCCGGGAATGAGGGAATGTGCAAGCGATAGTAGTCGTTGAGTAGTTTGAGACACCTCCCCCGCTGCGCCCTGCTCAGACGGAACTTCACCATGCTGCGGTAGCGAAGACGGGAGAGTATGGGAAGGACCGATGTCTCGGGTGGACGGACCACATAGGAATGCGCTGGAGGCAGGGGAGTGAAGACACCGTCCATCATGTCGAAAAACAACTCGGGTTTATAATCGTCAAGATTTGGGAAGATGCCCACGAACCTCATCAAGTGGGCCATAAAGACAATGTGGAAATTGGCGTAACCTTGTTCCGCCAGATCGAGCCATTGCAAAGAGACGGTGATAAACTCATAGAGTGGTCTGTTGCGTGGCTCGTTTTTCAAGGCATGGTAAAGCACCTCTGCCAAAAACAGCGCTTGGCACGACTTGTCGAGTGAGGCGTTCAGGTCCGTATAGTCCTCCACCGCCCTGGCATTCTTGAGGTTCGCGACCGTGCGATTAGGTCTTAAGTCGGTATCAAACTCCACCTGCGTGAGCGGACGCCAGAGCGAGACCGACGACACCGACCTCACCTTCCTCGACACCCGCACAGAGAAAGTACACCGCCCCCGCATGTCGGTGAACATGTCCACCATCATGTCGTTGTCGGAATACTTCACCGTTCTCAGCACTATGCCACACAAACGCTCGATCATAGAAAAACACCTAATATAAATAATAGCAACTCTGCCTTATAAACAATAACGACACAGCTTGTGTGCAAAGTTACGAAAAATCGAGCGAATAGCAACAGAAAGACCCGTCTTTCTGTTGCTATTCCGAGATGGAGTAACTTCGACGGAGTCAAAGTTACGAAAAAAGGGTTGTAAAAAGAGTCTTTAGGAACAAATAACGGTAGTCGAAACACAAAAAATGCAGATTTGAGGAAAAAAGGCATTGAATTATTTTGCATTTAAAATAAAAGTCGCTAACTTTGCACCGCAAAACCAACGAACAAAGGTTTTTGCTTGAGGTTGGTCCCTTCGTCTATCGGTTAGGACGAGAGATTTTCATTCTCTAAAGAGCAGTTCGATTCTGCTAGGGACTACCAATTCAGAAGTTGCTGTTTTTAGGTCGTGCGGATTGAACGGACAAGCATGTGACGGAAGTACAGCGTTAGTCTATTTGACCCATCGGCTTGAAAACAATTTATTTATGTAAGAATTAAAAAGAAAAAAATATAAAATGGCAAATCACAAATCAGCTTTGAAGCGCATCCGTCAGGCAGAGAGCCGCAGACTGCGCAATCACTATTACGCAAAGACAATGCGTAACGCACTTCGCAAACTTCGCGGCACTACCGACAAGGCAGAGGCCACCGCTCAACTCCCAGCACTCCAGAAGATGTTGGACAAACTCGCTAAGAAAAATGTGATCCATTGGAAGAAGGCCGCCAACCTGAAGTCAGGCGCAGCCAAGTTCATCGCCAAGCTCGCATAAGAAGAAAAAAAAACATAAAACAACAGCCGGTTTCCCTCACAGGGTGACCGGTTTTTTGTTGCCCGCGCCCACAGCCAAGCGCCTATTCTGCAAGTCGGGTGAAACATGGTGAAAAAAGTCGGTTTCATCGGAAATAATCCCCATTTTTCTTCGCTATATGGGAAAAAAATCGTAAATTTGTAGCGTAAAAGAAAAGGTTACTGAAAACCCGTTACCAAAAAGCCTACTAACCCTCAGATTTCGAGGAAAGAAGAGAAGAAAGTAAGCAACATTAAAGAAAGACAATGAGCGAATTAAACATCAACGGTAGCACTCTTTCCGACCAGGAAATCGACGAGAGCTACTCCGCCAACAACATACAAGTGCTTGAAGGCCTGGAGGCCGTTCGCAAGCGTCCTGCCATGTATATTGGCGACATCAGCGAGAAGGGACTGCACCACCTGGTTTATGAGGTGGTCGATAACTCCATCGACGAGGCGCTCGCTGGTTTCTGCACCCACATAGAGGTGACAATCAACGAAGACAACTCCATCACCGTACAAGACAATGGCCGTGGTATCCCTGTGGATATGCACGAGAAAGAGCATCGCAGTGCCCTTGAGGTGGTCATGACGGTGCTTCACGCCGGTGGTAAGTTCGACAAAGGCTCCTACAAGGTGTCAGGCGGTCTGCACGGTGTGGGTGTGAGTTGTGTGAACGGATTGTCGAGCAAGATGATCTCACAAGTTTTCCGTGACGGCAAGATCTACCAGCAGGAATACAGGTGCGGCAAGCCGCTTTATGATGTGAAGGAAGTGGGAGTGACCGAACTACGCGGTACACGCCAGCAGTTCTGGCCCGACAAGAGCATCTTCACCACCACCATATATAAATTCGACATTCTCGCCAACCGCATGCGCGAACTGGCCTACTTGAATGCAGGCCTTCGCATCTCTCTCACCGACAAACGTCTGGACGTGAACGCAGAGGCAGGCATTGATGGCGAGCGCAAACAGACGTTCTATTCCGAAGGCGGTCTGAGAGACTTTGTGCGCTACATTGACTCCACACGCACCCATCTCTTCGACGACGTCATCTACCTGAACACAGAGAAGGCAGAAACGCCCATAGAGATCGCCATCATGTACAACACGTCGTATTCAGAGAACATCCACTCCTACGTCAACAATATCAACACGATTGAAGGTGGAACTCACTTGATGGGTTTCCGTTCAGCGTTGACCAGGGTATTGAAAAAATACGCCGAGGACTCCAAAGTCATCGAGAAACTCGAGAAGCAGAAAGTGGAGATCAGCGGTGAGGACTTCCGCGAAGGACTGACAGCAGTCATATCCGTGAAGGTGGCAGAACCTCAGTTCGAAGGTCAGACAAAGACCAAACTGGGCAATTCAGAGGTGGCAGGTGCAGTGAACCAAGCCGTTGGCGAGGCCCTGAGCAACTATCTGGAAGAGCATCCCAAGGAGGCCAAGATGATCATCGACAAGGTGGCCCTCGCCGCCACAGCCCGTGTAGCCGCCCGCAAGGCTCGTGAGAGCGTTCAGCGCAAGAACCCGATGACAGGTGGTGGTCTGCCAGGCAAACTGGCCGACTGCTCTGACCGCGACGCAGCCAACTGCGAGATATTCATTGTCGAGGGAGACTCCGCAGGTGGTTCAGCCAAACAAGGCCGCAACCGTCATTTCCAAGCCATTCTCCCTATCCGCGGTAAGATTTTCAACGTGGAGAGAGTGATGTGGCACAAGGCTTTCGAGCACGAAGAGGTCAACAACATCATCCAGGCTCTGGGCGTGCGCTTCGGTTTGAACGCAGACGACACCAAAGAAGCTAATTACGACAAACTGCGCTACTACAAGACCATCATCATGACCGATGCCGATGTCGATGGTTCTCACATCGACACCCTTCTGATGACACTATTCTTCCGATACATGCCCCAGTTGATTCGCGACGGACGACTCTATATCGCCACTCCCCCACTCTATCTCTGCACAAAGGGAAAAGTGAAAGAGTACTGCTATACAGAAGCCGACAGAATGCGATTCATGGACAAATATGGCGATGGCACAGAGAACGGCATTCACACCCAGCGCTACAAAGGTTTGGGTGAGATGAACCCCGAACAGCTTTGGGAAACCACCATGAACCCCGAGACACGTCTGCTGAAGCAGGTGACCATTGAGGATGCAGCAGAGGCTGACTACACATTCTCCATGCTCATGGGCGATGATGTGGAGCCAAGAAGGGAGTTCATCGAGAAGAATGCTACATACGCCAATATCGACGCCTAATCAAAAGCACACACTATCATCTAAATATTAATTATTTCATTCAATTCTTACATATTCTCGTGCCGACCAATGAGAAGTGATTCTGACCGCGTCGGCTCTCTTTTCTAAAAAGACTTTACCAAAAGGTTTTAGAAAAAAGTCGGAGGAAATCTGGGATTCCAGATTTCCTCCTTTTTTTGGGGGATAGATGAAATAGAAGCTATAGATGCTATAGAGGCTATAGATACTATAGAAGCTATGGGGAAAAACTATGAGAGCAGTTGCTTCACCTTGGCCGATATGGCTTTACCGTCAGCCAAGCCAGCAAGTTGCTTGGAAGCCACTCCCATGACCTTGCCCATTTCCTTTGCTGATGTAGCACCTACCTGCGCTATGATTTCCTTGAGCTTCTGCTCCAATTCCTCTTCTGAAAGCTGTTTGGGGAGATACTCTTCGATGACCCTCACCTGCGCCATTTCTTCCTCAGCCAGGTCTGCACGCCCTTGCTGCTGATAAATCTCAGCCGACTCACGTCCCTGCTTAGCCAGTTTCATGAGTATTTTGAGGGCATCCGCATCCTTCAGTTCATCATTGGACCCAGGGGCTGTCTTCGCCTCCAGAAACACCTTTTTCACATTCCTGAGTGTGTCGCGACGCACTGCGTCCTTGGCTTTCATCGCATCGATGATACCTTTGCTAACTTGTTCAAAAAGATCCATAATGTATGATTTTTTAGACTCTATCTATTTCTAAGAGGAAGCCATGGCAAGAATGCCATGTGCCTCCTGATTGTAATCATTCTGCGCTATCCGCTATCCGAAACTGATGACAGGTGCGGAAGACGAATTAGTAAGACCCATCTTGTCGGTCTTTTTGGTGGTCAGGCTCTTGAGTTTATCGCGAGTGCGACCATAAGTAGGCGTAGCCTCCACGCTGCTGATCACCTCGTCGTTGTCGAGATCCTCCTCACTGAAGGTGAAATACTGGTAGCTGCGCTGAGAAGTCTTGTTGATATCCTCTGGTCCGTAATAGATGTTGCGTCGGGTGGCGTTCTTCTCATTCTTATCGTCCAAGGCCTCTTGCTCCTCCTTAGAGATGGCATTGTGCATCATCAGATAGTTGTCCATCTCAGCCGTGTTGACGCTCTTGAGTCCGAATCCCGTTGCGAGGATAGTGACCTTGATCTGCTCTCCGAGCGACTGGTCAACAGTAAGTCCCCACTTGGTTTCCACATCCTCGTTCTTCACCTTCTCCATGAAACTGGTGACTTCCTTCATCTCATCCATCATGAGCGATTGTGTCTCGTCGTTAGTGCTGAATGATATGAGAAGTAGGATTTTCTTAGAGTGGTAGATGTCGTTGTTGTTGAGCAAAGGAGAGTTGAGCGCATCCTCGATAGCGGCGGTGACACGTCCTTCTCCCTTTCCGTAACCCGTACTCATGATCGCCACTCCACCATCCTTCAATGTAGTCTTGACGTCATTGAAGTCGAGGTTGATGATGCCATGCATGGTGATGATCTCGGCAATGCTGCGGGCAGCGTTGCAAAGTGTGTCGTCGGCCTTGGCAAAGGCATTGATGACGGTGAGATCCTGATAGATATCGAGCAACCTTTCGTTGTTGATGACCAAAAGCGCATCGACATTCTGGCTGATTTCGTCCACACCGTCGAGTGCTTGGTCAATCTTCTTCTTGCCCTCCCATTTGAAAGGTATGGTGACGATACCCACGGTGAGCAATCCCAGGTCCTTGGCAGTCTTGGCGATGATAGGTGCGGCACCTGTACCGGTACCACCTCCCATGCCTGCGGTGACGAAAACCATTTTAGTGGAACCATCATCAAGCATTCGCTTCACTTCCTCAATAGATTCCATGGTAGCCGCCTTGGCCCTGTCTGGTCTGTTGCCTGCTCCGAGTCCCTCAAGACCCAGTTGCAGCTTGGTTGGAACGGGCGAGTCCTGGAGCGCTTTGTTATCAGTGTTGCAGACCACGAAACTCACATCGTGAATTCCCTCATTGTACATGTGATTGACAGCGTTGCTGCCACCACCTCCCACACCAATGACCTTGATGATTGTGGGATTTCCCTGTGGGAATGAAAATACTGCTTCGTCCATATTTCGTAGTGTTTTTATTCGTTATTCATTATCGTCATTCAGCAAATCATTGACCATCGACTTCATTCGTCCGAAGAAGCTCGAAGCCTTCTTAGCCTCCTTGATTTTGTCCAGAAGGTCGTCAAGTGCCTTGTCGAATAATGCGACGAGGTCTTCCGTTTCCTTGCGTTGGGTCTTGTACTTGTCTTTTCCCTCAAGCACTTCCATGCTGCTCTCGTACTCTTCAGGCAGGCTCACTCTACTCAATTCCTCGGCACTCTTCAGGAGTTTCTTGTCCTTAGGATTCCGTCCGAGCTGACGTTTCATGTCGTTGAGCTGATCCACCGACTTGCGTATTTTCTCGTTCACCTCCTTGAGTTTCTCAATGGCCTTGTTTTCTTCATCAAGTTCCTTAGCGCGCTGTGCAGCCGCTTCATCTGCCGCAGCCTTGTCGAACAAGTCGCTGCTGTCCTTGCTATCGCCTCCACATGAAGTGTCGCCATTGACGAGGATAGAAAGCAGGGTGTTGGACATATTGTTTTCGAGAGGCAGAGTGACGCCAGAGACTTTTGTGACACTCACCAGCAGTTTGTTGGCTACCCTGACCTTGACCTGTTCCTGTTTGATGCTTTCCTTATACATCTCCTCAAACAGCTTGGTGATATTCTTCATGTTCGATCCACCACCAGCAAGGATGATACCCGAAAGCAAGTTGTCGGCCAATCCCGACTTGCGTATCTGCGAGAAGACATTGGTGACAATCTCTCGCATACGAGCCTCGATGATTTTCTGCAGCTCTGTAATCTCTATATTTCGTCCATCAGCGGTGGTGTAAGTCCGAGACTTGCCATCGCTCTCCGGAACATTATAGTCGGGGTAAGCATCTCCGTATTTGATTTTGATGCTCTCAGCCTCAGGCTCCTCCACCTGCTTGAGCGCCATGATATCTTTAGTGATGGTAGCCACTCCGAGAGGTATCACTACCAGATAGCGTTCAGTCTTGTTCTTATAGACGATGACAGATGTGGTTTCCGCGCCCAGATCGACAACGGCGCAACCAGAGCTCTTCTCCACATCTGTGGTGATATTGTCGGCAAGGCATTTGATTTGAATAGGCATATCCACGATGTCCACTCCATTGAATGCCACTGTGCTCCTGATGTTGTTGCCCAGCGACTCTCTGGCAATGATCTTGAGGAACTGTGCTTCTATGCTGGTGCCGAACTCTCCTACGGGGTCTGCCACAATCTTGGAATCCACTTTGTATTCCAGAGGTATCACATTCAGTGTTTCATATTCTGGATAAGGCGGTCTGGCACTGTCGTCGCAAAGTGAATCCTTGATTTGCTCAGTAATGGATGCTTTTGAGAGCAAATCCTTCTTTTCCAAAGCAATATGAGATCGAAGAGACTGACCACCAAAGCCCACATACATGCGCTTGATGCTCATTTTGAGTTGTGCCTCGAGTTTTTTCACCACCTCGCCAATGGCTTGTTTGGTCTTCACCTCGTTGCTGATTATACCATGGCGGATACAACCGTCTGATTTCACAGACGAATACGCAATAATCTGCACACCACCATCCGCAGTTTTTTTACCGGCGATACCCGAGATTCTCGAAGACCCCAGTTCTATCGCCACCATAAAATCTTTATCCGTCGTCGCCATATCTTATTAAATTTTAGTACATATTATCTGATTATCGAATTCCAAATTGATTCTCTTGTATTTATTCCACCCCACTTCTTTCATCGCCTTCTCGTAGAACGTGCGCAAGCGCTTGAGTTTCTTCTCATAGCCCTTGATGGACCCCATATAGACAATATGGTTGCCCACTCGCGGCACCAGTTCCAGCACTCTCTTGTTGTTTCTGTCCACCACCACATTCACCTGTTCCACCTGCTTGTTCCAGAAACTGTTGTCGCGCAGATAACAGGCAAATCCAGCCAGTTGCTTCGATGCATACTCCTTTGAGATATTCCCCGTAGCCACGGGCATGTTGACTGGATAGTGGACACCAGGGATGATATTGCCATTCGCATCGACGAAGTAGGAGTCGTCATTCTCGGGCATGATGAACATGACCGGTGTGCGCTGAACCACATGAAGGCAGAGTTTGCAGTCGGGAGTCTTGTAGCACTCCACATTCTCGATGAAGGGGTTCTCAGCCACGGTCGATTCGATGAGTCGCGTGTCGATATCGACCATCTTCTCTCCCTGTGGGAAAAGTCCTTTTTCCTTGAGGAGCGCTTCAACCCCTTTCTTGTCGATAAAGCCTGCATTGGGATTGTCCTCAACCACCAGCACCACGTCGGTGCACTTCTCCTCCGGGTCGTAGCTCGACATATTTGTCACCGCATAAATGACATAGCCCAGCACGGCAAAGAAAAGCAAGATAAAGAATATCTTCTTCAGTAGTCCGAACACCTTCATGATTGAAATCTCCTAACTTATTATATGGTTGCCATTGCCGTTAAGCCAAAGACAACACTATTTTTCCATTTTCTCCTTCAGTAGGTCAGTGATGGCAGGTACGTAGTTCTCTATGTCGCCAGCGCCAAGTGACACCAGCACATCAAACGACCTGGCAGCCACTATATCGAGTATATCCTGCTTCTTGCACATCGAACGCTCTACACCTTCCTTGAGGTTGTCGTAGATCAAAGCACTTGTCACTCCAGGAATAGGCTTTTCTCTGGCAGGATAGATATCCACCAGGATGACCTCGTCGAAAAGCGACAGGCTCTCGGCAAACTGCCGATAGAAGTCGCGAGTTCGGGTATAGAGGTGAGGCTGGAACAGAGCGGTAATCTTCCTGTCGCCATAGATTTCCTTGAGCGACAACGCACATTGCCGGATCTCGTCGGGATGATGCGCGTAATCACTGAGAAAGACCACCTTTTCGTCTCTGAGTTTGAAGTCGAAACGTCGTTCCACACCTTCAAAGGTCTTCATGCCAGTGCGAATTTCATCGTCGGTGGCTCCAGCCAGGAAAGCAAGCGCCATGGCCGCTATACCGTTCTCGATATTCACCCCCACTGGCACCCCGAGTTGTATGTCGGTGATGGTGCGTGTTGGAGCGACAAAGTCGAACACGATCTCACCATGTCCTATGCGGATATTCTCTGCATGGAAGTCACCCTCGCTACGGGAATACTCATATACCCTGACATCAGGTCCCACAGCAGGTTTCATTTCCAGTCCCTTATGCACGATGAGCGCTCCCCCAGGACGGATCAGCGAAGTATATTTGCTGAAACTCTCCAGATACGCCTCTTTCGTGCCATAAATATCGAGATGATCGGGATCAGTAGCGGTAATGACCGTCATGTAGGGATGAAGCCAGTGGAACGACCTGTCGTATTCATCAGCCTCGATCACCACCAAGTCGCTCTTGCTATTGAGGAGGTAGTTGGTATGGTAGTTCTTGGAAATGCCCCCCAGGAAGGCGTTGCAGCCTAAATGTGAATTGTGGAGCAGATGCGCTGTCATCGTGGAAGTTGTTGTCTTCCCATGCGTGCCAGCCACGCACAATCCCTTCAACTCATCAGTGAGCAGTCCCAACACCTGGGCACGCTTCATCACCGTGAACCCCTCGTCCATATAGTAAGCGAGCAGCCGGTTGTCGGCAGGGTGGATAGCCGCAGTATAGACGACCAGTGTCGTCTCTTTGTCCTTAAAGCACTCATCCACCATGGCGAGGTCATCATCGTAATTGACCACAGCCCCCTCCTCAACCAATTTTCCTGTAAGTTCACTCGGTGTCTTATCGTATCCTCCCACCTTCAGTCCTTTGGAAAGGTAATACCGGGCTTCAGCACTCATGCCAATTCCGCCGATACCGATAAAATAAACCGATTTCACTGACTGCATATCCATCGTCTAATCTCCTGTCTTCTTGATTACAAACGTATAATTTATGATTTGTCTGTAGGGATGCGACGTCGCATCCGCTATGATTCGGACGCGGCACGTCGCGTCCCTACGTGAATTGTATAATTCCTTTATTTCTTGTTTTTGTATGCCTCCGCCAGTTTCACCACCTCAGTGGCAATGACGTTGGCCGAGTCATAGAAAGCCATCTTGCCCGCATTCTCCCCCAGTGAGGCGAGCTGGGCATCGTCGCCCACTGTCTGAATAGCAAGCGGTATCAGCTGCGCCACTGCATCAGCATCGGCAAGGAAGATAGCCGCTCCACGTGTAGAGAGCGCCTTGGCGTTCTTCGTCTGGTGATCCTCAGCCACATTGGGAGAGGGAACGAGGATAGACGGTTTATGAAGCACACAAAGTTCCGAAATGGAACTGGCTCCAGCCCTCGACACCACCAAGTCAGCAGCCGCATAGGCTGAGGCCATGTCTGACACAAAGTCGGTCACCTTCAGGTTGGGCACAATAGCCTCCTTAGCCAGTCGGTTCTTGATTTCCTCGCTGTAGTACTTGCCAGTCTGCCATAAGAACTGCACGCCCTTAGCTTCCCTGATGATGCTGAGGTTGCCGATCACACTCTCGTTCATCGTACGCGCTCCCAGGCTACCACCGATAATGAGCACAGTGCGGCGTTCCTTGTTGAGCCCCATCTTCTCCAACGCCTCCTCTTTAGAAAGCTTGGCATCGACAAGAGCCTGACGCACAGGATTTCCCGTCAGCACAATTTTCTCCTTCGGGAAGAAACGCTCCATACCCTCATAAGCCACACAGATTTTCTGTGCCGACTTGGCCAGCAATTTATTGGTAACTCCTGCGTAGGAGTTCTGCTCCTGGATCAAGGTTGGAACGCCCATACTGGCAGCCATCTTCAGCGTAGGCCCACTGGCGTATCCGCCGACACCCACTGCAACCATAGGTTTGAAATCCTTGATGATCCGACGCGCCATCATCTGGCTCTTGAACAGCTTAAAGAGTACTGGTATGTTCTTCAGCAGATTCTTTCTGTCGAATCCAGCCACGGGCAGACCGATAATCTTGTAGCCCGCAGCGGGTACACGCTGCATCTCCATACGGCCTTCTGCTCCCACGAAGAGGATTTCCGCATCGGGCTGCATGGCTTTGATGGCATTGGCGATGGATATGGCTGGAAAGATGTGACCACCTGTTCCACCACCGCTGACTATCACTCGTATGTTTTCTTTATGATCCATGTAAGATAAGTTAATTTGAAGTCATAAGACTTCTATATCGCAAACCTGTAATTATTGATTGACATGTAGGGATGCGACGTGTCGCGTCCCTACAGTGAACTAACAATTTGCAAAGTTACACTTTTTTGACATAATATCTGATAATCAGTCCATATTTTCTTGACTATAATACTCATTTGTCTCGTTAGTTGTAGATGCAACTTTACTTTGAGCCTCAGGAGAATTGATCATCTCGACATAACGGCTCACACTAAGGATCACACCTATATAGAAACAATTGATGAGCAAAGATGAGCCACCGCGACTGATAAGAGGCAAGGGTTGTCCGGTGACGAAGAGTCCCGTGGCGACGACCATGTTGACAAGAGCCTGAAGTGTGATCATCGTGGCAAGTCCTATCACCAAGTAAGCGGGGAAGTAGCGTTGGCACTTCTTGGCAATACGCCCCGCTCGGATGACCAGCGCCACATACAAGAACAGCACGAAGAGCGCCCCGATGATACCCGTCTCCTCCACAATGATGGAATAGATGAAGTCGGACTCAGCATGTGGCAGGAAGTCGCGTTCCACAGAATTGCCCGGTCCACGTCCTATGACGTTGGAATTGGCAATGGCGATTTGTGCATGTGCTTCCTGAAGGTTGTCCTGAATGTTGTAGGTGGAGTCATCTTCCTCGTTTACCCCCACCATGGCCTCCACACGATGCTTCCACGTGATAGCTCGGTGCATCTTCGGTATTTTAGCAAGTGTGGATTCATCGAGAAGCATGATCATCGTGAAGAGCAATGCCACGAAAGCCACCACTGTAAGTGCGGTCTTAAACAGCAGGTCGAAAGGCACTCTGCCCACCACCATCATCAAGAAGACGGTGATGAAAAGCAAGGCCGCAGTGGAAAAATTCTCGAAGAAGATCAGAGAGCAGACAATGGCGGAAAAGACCATAATGATCTTGAAGGCCAAGGAATGCCCCCCCTTGATGGCGCCTGACTTGATTTTCGTTCTTCCGTGAGCGTCGGTCACTTTGACCTCGGCCTGTGTTTTGGCCAAGACGACAGCCACAAACATCACAAGGGCGGCCTTACCCAGCTCAGAGGGCTGAACCGACATGCCACAAATCTCAATCCACCTGTTGGCACCATTCACCGTACTTCCAAAGAATGCCGCATAGACGAGCAGCACCAGTGAGACAGGCATAACCACAATGGGGAACAGCATGAAATACTTGCATGGGATAAGATGGACGAAATAGACCACGAGAAGCCCCACAAAAAGGAAGATAGCCTGATTGACCATCGGGTCCCAGTGGTTGCCTGCCGTATAGGTCAAGTTGCTCGAAGCGCTATACACCTCCACCAGCGAGAAGAGGCTCAGGAATAAATAAATCATCCAGATGCCCTTATCCCCCGTGAAGATATTGCCTTTGAAAATGTCGGATAAAACTTTTGCCATAATCAATTCTATTTATGGTACTTCTATTCATTAACTACAGGAACACGAGATCGTCAGCCGAGATTCTTCGCACATTCCTTAAACTGTTCACCACGGTCCTCCATGTTCTTGAAGAGGTCGAAACTGGCGCAGCATGGACTCAGCAACACACAATCGCCAGGCTGTGCCATCTTGTAGCACTCATCCACACAGTCCTTCATCGATTTCACATCGGCTATAGGAAGCCCTATGTTGTCGAAGTACTGGTGGAGTTTGCTGTTATCCACTCCAAGGAAAACCAGTCCGCGGCATTTTTCCTTCACCAAGTCCATGATCTCAGTGTAATCATTGCCCTTGTCCTTACCACCGAGGATGAGCACAGTAGGCTGTCGCATGCTCTCCAGAGCATACCAGCAGGCGTTGACATTGGTCGCCTTGGAGTCGTTGACGAAATCCACGCCATTGACCTGGCACACTTTCTCCAGACGGTGCTCTACCCCCTTGAAATCCATCAGCGACTCCCTGATGACATCCTTCTTCACACCAATGATATTGGCTGTGATGCCTGCTGCCAGGGAGTTGTAGAGATTGTGCTTGCCACGAAGCGCCAGTTCTTCCTGCTCCATATTGAATGGCGTGGGCTTTTCGATGGTGTACTGTCCGTTCTCCACGTAAGCGATGGCACCGTTTCCCTTGAATTCAGAGAAAGGGAAAAGCTGCGCCTTCAGGTTGTATTTCTTCAGTTCAGCGGTCACTATGGGGTCGTCATTCCAGAACACGAAGGCATCCTCTTCCGTTTGGTTCCTGGTGATTCGCATCTTGGAATCCACATAGTTCTGCATCTTGAATCCATAGCGGTCGAGATGGTCGGGAGTGATATTCATCAGCACCGCAATATCCGCCTTGAAATCATACATGTTGTCAAGTTGGAAACTGCTGAGTTCTATCACATAGCAGTCGAAATCGCATTTTGCGACCTGATAGGCCAGTGAACGTCCGATGTTGCCAGCCAGTCCCACGTTATAGCCCGCATTCTTGAAGATGTGGTAGATGAGCGAGGTGGTAGTGGTCTTTCCGTTGCTGCCAGTGATACAAACCATCTTGGCGTTCGTGTAGCGACCCGCAAATTCTATCTCAGAGATGATAGGGATACCTTTCTCCATGGCCTTCACCACCATCGGTGCTTCCTGCGGTATTCCTGGGCTCTTGATGATCTCATCTGCATTCAGTATCAGATTCTCC
This sequence comes from uncultured Bacteroides sp., assembly GCA_946628545.1. Taxonomy (GTDB): domain Bacteria; phylum Bacteroidota; class Bacteroidia; order Bacteroidales; family Bacteroidaceae; genus RUG11857. The sequence continues at coordinate 13,946 of CAMOWU010000034.1, forward strand.
GTATGATGCCCTTCTTCCCATTCTATGCCGTAATCATTAAGCATCTGCTTATACTGCTTCTTGATGACCGACATATCGGAAACAAACACATCAAAACCTTTGTCCTGGGCCAGCACCGCTGCGCCCACACCGCTTTCAGCGGCTCCTAAAACGACTATTCTTTTCATCTTTTTGCTTGAACGTTGAGTGATTAACGTATCTTATGTCTTTGTTATAAACGTTGAGTGATTAACGTATCTTCAGTGTAATAATTGTGATGGCAGCCAGAAGGATGGTCACAATCCAGAAACGTATCGTGATCATGTTTTCCTGCAAGGCCGTTACGGGTTTTTTGATCAAATATTTGGTGTTGGGGTCAAGTTGGCTCTGCAGCACTCGGTAGTGGTCGTGGAATGGCGCACGCTTGAAGACCCTCAGTTTGCGTCCCTGTTTGTTGCCATGCTTGGCATAACTGGTCTGCAGAATCACGGAGATGCTCTCCATGAGGAAGATGCCGCAAAGTATGGGTAAAAGCAATTCCTTGTGGATAATCACAGCCACCACGGCAATCACCCCTCCTATGGCCAGGCTACCCGTGTCGCCCATGAAGACCTTGGCTGGATAGGCATTGTACCATAGGAATCCTATCAAAGCACCGACAAATCCGCACAGGAACACCAGCACCTCCTCCGATCCAGGAATGTACATCACATTGAGGTAGCTGGCGAACTGGATATGACCGGAGACGTAGGCCAGGATGCCGAGTGTGGTGCCGATGATCGCCGAGTTGCCGGCACACATGCCATCCATACCGTCGTTGAGATTGGCTCCATTCGTCACTGCCATGATCACGAAAGTAGTGACCAAAACGAACAACACCCACCCACAAGCGCGCTTTGTCTTACCATCCTTCACGAAACTGAAAGCCTCATAATAGTCGAGGTTGTTGTTCTTCAGGAAAGGCACTGTGGTGATGGTGGATTTTCGTGCCTCGCTCTTTTGATAGACCACCTGTGAATCGACCATTTTCTTCTCCACTCTCTCGCTGACCACAGCCTGAGGACTGAGCCATAGCGTCACCCCTATAGCCGCTCCAAGCAAGAACTGCCCCAACAGTTTGTAGCGAGGTGGAAGACCATCTTTGTTGCCACGCAACTTGATCAGGTCGTCGAGAAAACCGAGCAATCCCAGCCACACTACGGTGACAATCAAGAGCAGCACATAGACATTGGTCAACCTTCCGAGAAGCAAGGCAGGGATTAAGATGGCAGTGATGATGACGATTCCCCCCATCGATGGCACACCGATCTTCTTCACCCCATAAGGGTCGATTTCCGCGTCGCGTGCTTTCTCAAGGTGTCGTTTTTTCTTCATGTAAGTAATAAACGACTTACCCATCCACATCGATATCACCAACGACAGCATCAAAGCCATCAACGAACGAAACGACACATAAGTCCATAACCCCGAACCCGGGAAATCAATGGAGTCTAAATATTGCGCTAAGAAATAAAGCATATATCCTATTGTTTTTTCGTTATTTCGGAATCACGTTAATTCGGGATTACGATAATCAAGGCGGTCATTAGGCCTTTTGTGTTGAGAATATCTCCTCCAGCACTTCCTTGTCATCGAAATGGTGCTTCACACCCCTAATCTCCTGATAGTCCTCATGGCCCTTGCCCGCCACCAGGATCACGTCGCCTTTCACGGCGAGCATGCAAGCCGTCTTGATGGCCTCTTTCCTATCGGCAATGCTCAGCACCTTGCGCATATCGTCAGCGTCGAGACCAGCCAGCATGTCGTTGATGATGTCCTGAGGCTCCTCGAATCGTGGATTGTCGCTGGTGATGACCACCTTGTCGCTCTGTCGGACGGCTTCCTTGGCCATCAGCGGACGCTTGCCCTTGTCGCGGTTGCCTCCGGCGCCACAGACGGTGATGACATGTCCTTTTCCCTCGACCACTCCATTGATGGCGCCCAGAACATTGGCCAACGCATCGGGAGTGTGGGCATAATCCACAATAGCAGTATAGCCAAGTGGTGAATGCACGGCCTCGAAGCGCCCTGACACGGGCCGCAATGCGCTGAGCACCACCAGCACCTCATGTGGGTCCTGTCCCAGCATACAAGCCGCGCCATAGACAGCCAGAAGGTTCGACACATTGAACTTGCCCAGGAACTGAACACCCACTTGCTCACCATTGATTTCAAGATACATGCCCTCTAGATGACATTCTATGATCCTGGCCGTGAAATCGGCCATCTCGCGGATGGAGTATGTCTTGACCTTGGCAGAGGTGTTCTGCATCATCACCATGCCGTTCTTGTCGTCGAGATTGGTGATGGCGAAAGCCTCTGCTGGCAGATTGTCGAAGAACTGCTTCTTGGCTTTCAGGTAGTTTTCGAAGGTCTTGTGGTAATCGAGGTGGTCGCGTGTGAGATTGGTGAAGATGCCTCCAGAGAAATAAAGACCTCCTATTCGGTTCTGAACCACAGAATGCGAGCTGACTTCCATGAAAGCATACTCGCATCCTGCATCCACCATACGTGCCAAGAGTGCATTGAGGGTGATGGGATCAGGAGTGGTGTGCTCTGTGGGAACCTTTTCATCGTTCACGCGGTTGACCACCGTTGAGATGAGCCCCGCCTTGTGACCAAGCCGCCGGAACATGTTGTAGAGTTCCGTGGCGATGGTGGTCTTGCCATTGGTGCCGGTCACACCGATGAGCTTGAGTTTTCTGGAAGGATTGCCATAGAAGGCTGTGGCCACTTCACCAATGATTTGCTCGGTGTTGTACACCTGGATGAAGGTGACGTGTTCGTCGCACTCTTCTGGCATCTGTTCGCACACCACAGCCACAGCACCGGCATCAATAGCCTTCGGTATATAGGTATGTCCATCGGTCTGGGTGCCCTTGAACGCCATGAACATCTGTCCTGGCTTCACCAATCTGGAGTCAAGATTCACACCCGTGATTTCCACATCAAGTGATCCTTTTACGGCGTTGACCTTCACGCCTGATATCAATTCAGATAGTTGCATATATTCTTTTGTTTTTAGTTCTTTCTTCGCTCAGTGGTCGATTGAGGTGTCACAGCCCCATCGTGAGTGTCACGGTCTGTCCTTTATTGTAGCTGGTACCAGCGGCCAGACTCTGGGAAATCACCCTTCCGGCACCTTTCACCTTGGCTTTGAGCCCTCGTTTCTCAATGGCATAGACAGCATCTCTGGCGCCCATGCCCTTCAAGTCGGGCATCTTACCTTCTTCGTCGGACACGGAAGTGAACACCAGTTTGCCATTGTCGAAAGAAGAATGTCCCCAATTGATATTGGTTCCCCCTTCATCGCTCGACTCCAGTCCAAGATCGGCCAATATGTCCTTGGCAGCGGCAAGGTCTCCGTTCTTCACATCCGGCACAAAGCGCGAAAGCGAGTCGCGAGCCTGCGACATGTCGGTCGTGATGTTCTTGGCGTATATCCTTTGGGATATCTTGGAGAAGACCGTACCCGCCATCAGTCCACCTGATGCTGGAGCGTTGGGCTTGCGGATAGCCACGAGACAGGTGTAACGCGGATCCTCAGACGGGTAGTAGCCACAGAAACTCACCAGATACTCACGCTTACCATTCAAGTAGCCAGCACGTCCTTGCGAAACCTGAGCCGTTCCCGTCTTACCCGACACATGGAAGTGGGGGTTGCCAGCACGTTTTCCCAATCCCTTGCTGACCACTCGCTCCAGCATCCACTGCATGTCCTTGAGTGTGGAAGGTTTGCAAATCTGCTCCTTGATCACCTCTACAGGAAACTCCCGAATGACCTTGCCATCCTTTTGCACGGCTTTGACAAAACGAGGGCGCACCATCTTGCCATTGTTGGCTATGGCATTGTAGAAAGCGCAAGTCGATATGGGTGGAATCTGCGTTTCGTAACCTATTGACATCCACGGCAATGTAGTTGCAGGCCAGTTGTCTTTTGTCGGACGACGGATCACGGGGTTGGCAGACCCCACGAAAGGCAAATCCAGCGGTGTACCTATACCTATTCGATAGAGTCCCTCGACAAACTTCTCGGGCTGCTTGTGGTAGTGATTGTCGATCAAACGGCTCACTCCGATATTGGAGGAATACATCAGCACCTCAGGCACATCGAGAACGCCATAGCCTCCAGAACGCCAGTTGTGGTCTTTCATCACAGCCTTGTACATCGGATAACGTCCTCCATGCGTGTCGATTTTGTCCTTAATCGTGATGTAGCCGTCATCAAGCGCCACCATGATAGAAGCGGTCTTGAATGTGGAACCAGGCTCCATCAATGAAGCCAAGGCGTAGTTGCGCGCCTCGTAGAACTCACCATCATCATACTGCTGCAGATTGACGATGGCTTTGACATCGCCCGTCTGCACCTCCATGAGGATGACCACTCCCATTGATGCGTTCAACTCGCGCATCTTCTCGCGCAAAGCACTCTCGCAGATGTCCTGCATGCTCACGTCAAGTGTTGTCACCAAGTCGCACCCGTCCACAGGAGGGATATCGACGATGCCGATATATCGGTTGCGCACTTTCTTGCGGTGCTGCCAGCCATTCACACCTCTCAGGATGGAGTCGTAGGCCAGCTCCAGTCCCGATCGTGCGGAGTCCTTCGCACCATACATCTCACCCAAGGTACGCTTGGCCAATGAGCCGAAAGGTTTCTTGCGGTCATTGCGCTCCTCAACCACCAGTCCACTGACATTCTTATTCTTCTCTCTGAAAAGGGGCAACTTCTTCACATCGTTGAGTTGGATGTAGGTGATATGGCGGGTATAGAGCGGGAAATAGCGGCTGCGCTTGTTGCGCGGTTTGTTGAGTTGGTCCTCAAAGCGGTCTTTGAACTGCTGAGAGGTCCAAGCAGGTATGATCTGTGCAAGTCCATCGCAGATAGAATCCATGTTTTGCTGAAACAAGGAATCGAATGCGATGGAGTCGCCAGGACGGAAATCAATATATAGCCGGTAGTCGGGCAGACTGGTTGACATGAGTTGTCCATCCGCAGAGAGAATGTTGCCCCTATTGGGTGCAACCACCACACTGTCCCTGACATAGCTGTCGGATATGGTCTTCCAGTAATCTCGTTTCACGGTCATGATATAGATCATACGGACGGAGATGACAATCACGCCTAAGAACACTAATGCAAGTATCAGTGTCAACCTCGATGATATGTGCTCCTTCTCAAATTTCATTTTAGTAATGCTTTTAAATCAACCTTAAATATATGATACTTTCTTACGGGGTTGCCTCTACCATTCTGATGAGGTAAGGCGGAGTGGTGGGGTTCTTAAGCATGCTGTCGTTGGTGGCTTTCAGATATTTCTCCACATTCGACTGACGACTCAAGTTCATGAGTTCGCTCGACTGCGTCAACACATTGTATTTCACCTCCTGCAGTTGAGTTTTCAGATTGTCGATGGTGATGATATCCTGCTGGCTCTGGTAACGGTTGTAGGTGTAAACCAACATGAGTACAGCCACCATGATGAACCATTGAACGAGTGAACGAGAGAACTTGCTCTGTAGGATGTCACCACCTACGATGGAACTCAAGGTCACACGTCCCAGGTTATCTTCTTCTGTGTATTTCTTGATTGCCTCTATGGCTTCGGCCTCTTCCTTTTCTTCTTTTTCCAGTTCAGTGTCCTGTCCTCCGGGCATAGTGGTAGAAACTGACGCCGATTCTATCTTCTGCGCCTGCTCTTGCTGCAACTCGTCGTCCAGTTCATCACTGGCTGTCGTTTTTATGTCGTTCGGGTCATTTGCCATAAATAATTCCCCTCCTTGTGTACATGAAATAAAATAATAAACAAATAATTATCTTGGCAGACGCTCTGCCACTCTGAGTTTAGCGCTTCGGCTGCGTGGATTGTCGTTTTGTTCCTGTGCATCAGGCACTACCACCTGTCGGTTGACCAGACGGTAAGGTCCTGTGACATTTCCAAAGAAGTCCTTTTCCACACGTCCATCCACACTCCCAGTTTTCATCACGTTCTTCACCATGCGGTCCTCAAGAGAATGGTAAGTGATGACCACAAGCCTTCCTCCGTCGGCCAGCAGTTCAGTAGCGCTGTTGAGCAGGGCCTGTAGTGCTTCCATCTCGTGATTGACCTCGATGCGAAGCGCCTGAAACACCTTTGCCAATTCCTTTTTGTCGCGTTCGCGGTCGTAAAGGGGCTTGAGTGCGTCAAGCAGGTCGCCGATGGTGATCATACGTGATTCAGCACGCCGTTTCAGCACTTCACGTGCTATGCGTCGGCTGTTGCGCAATTCACCGTAGAGAAAAAACACGTCGGAAAGCCGCTTCTCATCGTAGGTGTTGAGGACGTCGGCAGCCGTAGTGCCACTTCGCTGGTTCATGCGCATGTCCAGTTCTCCATCGAAACGAAAGGAGAAACCTCTGGACGAGTCGTCGAAATGATGCCACGAAACACCCAAGTCGGCCAGAATGCCGTCGAAATGTTCCACACCATAATAACGGGCGAAGTTCTTGATATAGCGGAAATTACTTCTGACGAATGTAAAGCCTTCATCATCAAGGGCGTTGCGTTCGGCGTCTGCATCCTGGTCGAAACCATAGAGCTTTCCTCCTCCAGCCGCATTGATCCTGCGCATGATCTCACGACTATGTCCACCGCCACCGAAAGTGACATCTGCATACACACCACCCTTGCGCACTTGAAGCGCATCGACACTCGCCTCAAGCAACACCGGCACATGATATACGTTCTGTCCTTCCATAACTTCTCAATGCTTTACTCATCAAACATTTATTCCACCCATCAACTCCTGATAGGCCAGGCCCTCTGGCTCGCCATTAGGAGTCAACTGGCTGAGTACAGACTCACAGGTGTCCTTGTCCCAAACCTCGAAATGGTCGTCAACGGCCAGGAACCGCACTTCTTGTGTGATGAAAGCGTATTCCATTTTTTTCTTCGAGATCAGCAATCTTCCGCTGTTGTCCAACTCTAAGATATCTGCCTTAGCCACGAAATTACGCTTGAGCGCCTGATGAGCGCCATTCCAAGGATCAAGACGAGCATTGAGTGAATCGAGCAAGCGGTCCCACACGCTCCCTGGATACAAATCCAGACAATGCTGGAACATATTCGGCCTGAGCACCAAACGCTGCTCACCATATTGTTCCAACATTTTCCTGAACGCTGCGGGCAAAAACACCCTGCCCTTAGCATCGGTCTTGGCTAAATAGTCACCAGTGAAACGCATCATTCACCTGTTTTTTTCGTTACTCATTCATTCTTTCTATTCTCCTTGGCTGCCAGCAATCCTCCCGCCACTTTTATCGTGGGAACGCGTTCTCGAAAGGCATTGACAGCGCGCCTTCAGCACTGCAATTCTGCATATTTCGGCTTCTCTTGTGCAAAGATAGAAAAAATTTCCCCCACTTCACTCCCTTTTCCCCCACTTTTTTTCACTTGCCGATTGATTTTTTTTCAACAGCAGGTGTTGAAAAGTCTTAAACATCTAATAATCAACCTTTTGTAAAAATCAATATTTTTCATCAAGAAAATGGTGAGATTTTGAATGGCAAAATGAAAGCAGCAAACACAATACCAACAAGTTACAAGAAAAGCAGGACGAAGTGGGGGAAAAGGGAGAAGAAGATATATCGATTCCATCATTTTTGAGGAAAAACATGTGGTTTTCATCTTTAATTCGTAATTTTGCAGTCAAACTCAAGAACTCAATGCCTACACAAAGAATTGAATACATAGATGCCATGCGTGGATTCACCATGCTGCTTGTTGTGTATTGCCACATCGTGGTCCAATGCCTACATATACATTCCTTTACTTTCAACCATTTATTCCTCGCTTTCATTATGCCATTGTTCTTTTTCATCAGTGGATGGGTGATGTATAAAGCCAGAAGGGAATGGGGAAAGAAAGAAACTGGTCAATACATCAAAAACAAGTTTTTGACCCTAATCATTCCAAGTGTTGTTTTTTGGGTGGCTTTCATCTGTATTTTCCAAGTCACAGACACTATGCTGTGGTTCGATGCTTTCAAATGCGGGTATTGGTTTACTTACGCACTCTTTCAATACTTCCTCTTCTATGTCATCACCATGATGCTCGTCCCCAGAAAATGGAAAAACACAAAAAAAGAAGACGCTATTGTCATCACCGTGGCTGCAACCATTGCAATCGTCTCATTATGCACCAGACTACTTGTCGTCTCCGATATGATGGCAAGCCATAACTTAGGGACTCTACATGCGGTGCTTGCCCACTACATAGGGGCTATACAATGGTATTACTATGTGTTTTTCTGCTTAGGAACGCTGGTGAAAAAATACTTCAACACATTTATCCGACTGACCGACAACAAATGGTTCATGGCCATCATCATCGCATGCACCTTCATTCTGGCAATCCTGCAAGAGAGAACAGACGGCCTCACTTTCATCATTCCAGGACTGCTGTTGCCCGCAATGTGCATCTTCGTCATCTTCACGTTCTTTCGCAAAAACGAACAGATCTTCACCAAAGACACACGATTGGGAAGGACGCTTCAACACATAGGGCGGCGGACACTTGACATTTACATGCTGCACTACTTCTTTCTGCCCAAGAACCTACGTTTTGTGGGCGACTTCTTCGACCAACATTCCAACCCTACCCTCGAATTTTTCATCAGCATGGCCCTTGCATTGATGGTCGTAGCCCTCTCATTAGCCGTGAGCAACGTCATCCGCCTGAGTCCGCTGCTGGCCAAGTATCTGTTTGGGGTGAAAGAAAAGCATCAATAGGTTGAACACATAAAAAAAGACACATTGAAAAACATATCAGTCCATTTGGAAGGAAAAGCATAAGGTTTTCATCTTTAATTCGTAATTTTGCAATCAAACCCAAGAGCTCAATGCCTACACGAAGAATAGAATATATAGATGCCATGCGTGGATTCACCATGCTGCTTGTTGTGTACAGCCACATCGTGGTCCAATGCCTACATCTACATTCCTATACTTTCAACCATTTCTTCATCATTTTCAGAATGCCGTTATTCTTCTTCATCAGTGGATGGGTGATGTATAAAGCCACAAGGGAATGGGGAAAGGAAGAAGCAGGTCAATTCATCAAAAAGAAGTTTTTGGTCCAAATCATTCCTACAGTCGTTTTTTTGGCGTCTTTCATCTATATTTTCCAAGTCACTGACACTACGCTGTGGTTCGGAGCAGGCAAATGCGGATATTGGTTCACCTACACACTCTTTCAATACTTCCTCTTCTATGTCATCACCATGACACTCGTCCCCAGAAAATGGAAACACACAAAAAAAGAGGACGCTATCGTCATCACCGTGGCATCAGTCGTCGTTATCGTCTCATTCTGCACCAGACTGTTTGTCATCACCGACGTGGTGCTTGCCCACTACATCGGGGCTATACAATGGTATTATTATGTGTTCTTCTGTTTAGGAACGCTGGTGAAAAAATACTTCAACCCATTTATCCGACTGACCGACAACAAATGGTTCATGACCACCATCATCGCATGCACCTTCATTCTGGCAATTCTTCAAGAGAGAACAGACGATCTCACTTTCATCATTCCAGGACTGCTGATGTCCGGGATGTGCATCTTCATCGTCTTCACTTTTTTTCGCAAAAACGAACAGCACTTCACCAAAGACAGAAGATTGGGAAGGATTCTCCAATACATAGGGCGGAGGACACTCGACATCTACTTGCTGCACTTTTTCTTTCTGCCCAAGAACCTACGTTTTGTGGGCGACTTCTTCGACCAACATTCCAACCCTACCCTCGAATTTTTCATCAGCATGGCCCTTGCATTGATGGTCGTAGCCCTCTCATTAGCCGTGAGCAACGTCATCCGCCTGAGTCCGCTGCTGGCCAAGTATCTGTTTGGGGTAAAAGAAAAACAAAAATAGGTCGATAATATGGAAAAGACAACATTGAAAAACATATCTGTCAAGAAGCACACCTTCAAAAGGAAACTGAAGGCCTGGCAGACCAGATTCCACAACCGTCAGCAACATCTGGGTGGAATACCCAAGCCCGACGAGTCGGAACACACCTGCATCCACTGCGGCTACAACTACAAGGGCAGGCTTTGCCCTCAATGCGGAATGCGTGCAAGTTGGATGGCTGGTCTTTAGGAAAAGAGAGATCCAACTCGACAGCAAAACACGAAGGAGTCTCAACCTTGTCGAGACTTTCTACTCGCAAATCTACATCAACTGCCAATTCCAGTTGGTGACACTACTCTACATCATCCTAAGACTTCGCATACCTACCATCGACTTCTACCCATACGCCGTGCCCGACCTGTTGGTGACCATCATCCTGGGCTACGACTTTCACCAACTCTATCAACTCTGTTTTGGTGGCACAGTCTGGCGAGTCTTTCTATTCATTCTGCTCACTGCACTCATCTATGCTGTGCTATTCTGCTTACTGCTCCTATTCGCAATGGTACTGTATATAGCCACTAATGTTTGAATAAGGGGAAGTTAAAGAGGAAGTTAAAGAGGAAGTTAAAGGGGAAGTTAAAGAGGAAGTAATACCCCACCCCTACCCCTCCCCTTAGATGGGAGGGGAGTTAAAGGGGAAGTTAGTCACTAATCAACTCACGGCGCCAAATGACCGACAGACGATCAAGGCTGAGCAACACTCCGTCCTTGGCTCGTTCCAATTCCGCCTTCTGCTCTTTCTGCAAGTAGATAGGGTAATCTTTTGATAACGGTAGAATCTTGATTTCCACACTCTTGCCTACAAGTTCACTCAAGCGAACGAGCATAGGCTTTCCATTCCAGAAATTGTCTTCCACCAATTTCCCATCGGCATACACACGAGCCACATCGCCTTTGTAATCGACTTTCAAGAACAGATTATCGATTTCATCAAGATTGCCTTTAGGCTCTATCTTTACAGTCCAGACGGCAGCTTGATCGAAGTCTGAATTGCAAGGCATCTCTGCCACCTTGGCACCCCCAAGACTGACCTTGCGTGGTGGACCAGCCTGTCTGACAGGCACAATTTCAACGACAGGAGCAGACACAGATGAACTCAGTGATTCTGGTTGTTCTATCCACACCTCTTCAACGAACCGATCGCCATCCTTATAAATGATTCCACCATGATTGGCGAAATGCATGCTGCCATCAATCACGAACGCCGATTTGGCTTTCTCCGGCGAAAGCACGGTCATGGTCTGACCTTCAACAATGAAAGGACGGTCTAACCCTGGCTTGTAACTGCGGGTCTTGCCTTTTGAGGAACGGATGGAGAGTTGTGGCTTTTTCCCATCCACGGTGATGAAATAGAGTTGTCCGTCGGCTTTGGCAAAGGGTTGAACTGATTCAGAAGTGATGGTCAGCCCTTTCCACAACATACCCTTTGGAGTGACCGATGCCCAACCCTCCTCGTGGAGAATACGCACATAGTAGTTGCGGAATTCAAAGCATCCACGGCGAGCATAATGATCGCTAAGTGAATCCACATCCATCAAAGCCAGTTCATCACCCCAATCGGCCAGGAACTGGTGAAACCATCGGGTTTGATGGAAAGCGGTGGCATTGAGTTGCCCAAACTCACCCAGAGGCGATTGGAAGTCGTACGACATCAGAGGCATGTCGTTGTAGTTGGTCACAGGTGACGCCTGACATTCAGCCATGGTGTGTTTCGGATTGTAGGGGTTGGTTCCCCCATGATACATATAGTAGCCAGGGAGATTCGACCCTGCACCCACCTTGCAAACCGCCAGCGGGAAAGCCTCACGACCAGAGATATTGATACGCCGGTGATAGGCTGTCATCATCCCGCCACCAAGTTCACAAGTCAGGTAGGGATATTCCAAATCCTTCTTGTCCATCCTTGTGTCCTGGTTGGTGCCAAAGGTTTCCGTGGCGATCACCCCCGACACACGTGTGTCCTTCATGATGAACGCCTTGGGATAGTCGCCGGGCATATCGTCCAAAGTACGGTCCCAGAATCCGTCGGCATAGTCGCCATAAAGCGGCAGCATCTGACTGAAGTCTTTCTCTCCTCCATTCAATTTGGGCCACCCCGTGCGTGTATAGAACGGCACATCGAAGCCTATACTCACAGCCATCCGCTTCAGCGCCATGTAGTACGACCACGGGCCGCGACACTCGTTTTCCAACTGCACACCAATCACAGGACCTCCATGTTTCCACAGCAAATCACTGACCTGAGCGTAGATATTGCTGTAAAGGCGCTGGGTGGCAGCCAAGAAACCAGGAGCCTCACTACGAAGCTTGAACTGCTTTGGGTCGGCAGTGGCTTTCTCCACCACCCATACGGGCATACCGCCCTGGTAAACCTCGCCATGGCAGAACGGACCGAGGCGCAAGACCACATACATGCCTTCCTGCTGACAGATCCTGACAAACTCATGCAGGTCGCGGTTGTCGCTCCAGTCCCAGATTCCTTCTTGTTCCTCATGATGTATCCAGAAGACATAGGTAGCGATGACGGTGATACCACCGGCTTTCATCTTGCGAACCTCACGCCGCCAGTCTTTCCTTGGCACACGACTGTAGTGGATCTCGCCCATCACAGGTATTCCATGCTTGCCATCAATGATGATGCCATGAGAGTCAACCTGAAGGGTCCGGCCATCGGGGTTGGTGGCTGTACCAAATGAGAACATATTCTGAGCGTCAACAGGCAGAATATGAGCCAAGCCAAGCATACACATGATCAATATCCTGGAAAAGTACATTCTTATGGATTCCATTTTTTCTACAGTTCTTCTATCTTAACTCAACTTTCGCAAGTGCGACCCAAAGGGGCAATCTTCCTACAGCCCAGGGCATCGCCCTGGGTTTTGATGTGGTTTGCAGTTGCGCCCTGAAAGGGCAAAATCGTTTCTTTTATTCATGATGCTGCCCTTTCAGGGCGTCTTTTGTCGGTCTTATATATCCCCAGGGCGTTGCCCCGGGCTAATAGATATTGGCCTTTCAGGCCGTTTTGTCACTTGAGGAACTTGAATTTCTTAACTTTTCAATTCCTCTATCATGCAGTCGTGAGTCTTGGACTCACGGTCGTAGCAGATGCCGACAAGCAGGAGATTGTCGGCATGGCCCTCCACCTTCTCCCAATACCGGCGTTCCTTGATCTGGGCGATGGCCTCACCAGCGCTTTTTCCGTACTTCAGTTCGATGACTATGGCGGGTGAATCCACATTCTTGCGGGGCATGAGCACCAAGTCGGCGTAACCTTTGCCAGTGGCAAATTCCCTGTGGAAGATATAGTCGCCGTGGGCATAATAGTAGGCGATGCTGAGCACACAAGCCATGGAGTTCTCGTCGTTGTAGGAGAGGATGCTGGTGTTCTCGCTGTGGGCAGCCTCGACAGCATGTGCCACGTCTTCGGCACGTCCGTCAAGAGTGGCTTGGAGAAGTTGTTCCGACTTCTTGAGCGCCGTGACTACAGGTTGCCAGTTACTGGCTTTCACTGCATTTTCCATTTCGCCCGCCACTTCCTTGTTGGGAATATAGCATTCACTTTTCTTGTAGTCGTATGCAAGGTAGCCCAAATGGATAAGAACCGTAAGGACATCGTCGCGCGAACGGACCATCGACAAGTCGTTTTGGAATCCTGTCGGATCCACCTTGCACCGTCCGCCTGAAAGCATGTCAATCATATCATCTTTCAGCCCCTCGTAATTCATTTGTATATAGTCGGTCACTGCATCAAAGGCACCTGTTGCAGACCAGTAATTACAATACATCTCACTGGTCACAGCCTGCATCACCGAATTGGGATTGAACATCGAGGGCTGAGAACCTATCTGGTAGCCGTCGTACCATTTCTCCAACTCGTCGAAATCAGCATGGTATTTTTCAGCCAGTATCTTCACCTCGTCCTTCGTGAAACCGAAGAAGGATGCCATCTTGGCAGGTCTGACCATTGAATACTCCCTGAAGTTGTTCAATGCCGACTGCGTCTTGTATTTCTTGATGGGCAGGATACCAGTCATATACACACCTGCGAAGACCTCCACACCCGACACGTCCTTGAACATGCGGCGAAGCAAGTTCAGGTATTCGTCCATCACCTCTGGCTGGCCCTCAAACTCGCGGCAGATGGCGTCCCATTCGTCGATGATGCAGATGAAAGTATCGCCCGTCTCACCATGGATGCGCTGGAGATACTTCATCATGTGTTCTCCTTCTTGATAGGCCACATCAGGGTAGGTGGTCCGCAGGTCTGCAATCACTTCTTCTTGTATATGACCGACAATCTTGTTGTCCCTGAAACTGGTGACGAACGTGGTCATGTCGAGATAGATGACGGGATACTTGTTCAAGTGCTCCTCAAACGATGGGTCGCTGGCTATCTGCAGGTCGGAAAACAAGGGACGAGAGTCGCAAGAACGGTCGTAGTAGGCAGCCAGCATCTTAGCCGCCATCGACTTGCCGAAACGGCGGCAACGCGTCACGCAACTGAAGCACTGCTCGGTGAAGAGTGTCTTGTTGACGACCGCTATCAACCCTGATTTGTCGATGTATTCACTTCGTCGAATCCGTTGGAATGCTGTATTCCCTTTGTTGATGTATATACCCATAATGCCATCTTTTTCATATTCATGCACAAAGATACAACTTTTCAACTGAATAATGATGAAACCTAAGAAAATTGTCACACATTTTGAATTTACTATCCTCAAGCACTTCAATCCTTCAAACAACTAAGAAATTGAAGGAAATATCCATAAATAGAGAAAGAAAAACGAGTAATATGAGACTTATTCAAACATAAATCCATAATTTTGCAAAAACTATGCAAACAAAAGCCATAAAAATAAGATGAAAACACTTTTCCTGATCATCCTTTCCTTCCTGCTCGCTATGCCAGGAAGAGCACAAGAGAATCCAACCTACACACTTTGGTACGACAGGCCTGCCACTTACTGGGAGGAAGCACTGCCCATAGGCAACGGCAAAATCGGAGCCATGACTTTCGGAGGCATCCAAAAAGAAATCCTTCAACTGAACGAAGGATCGCTTTGGTCGGGGCGTCCGCTGCCCAAAAGCATCAACCCAGATGCCTATAGCCACCTCGAGGAAGTGAGGAAAGCATTGGCAGAAGGCAACTACGCACTTGCCGACCGCCTGTGCCGACAGATGCAAGGACTCAACTCACAATACTTCATGCCGCTGGGCGACCTGACCATCGACCAAGTCTTTGCAGACCCCAACGTGACAAAATACCGACGCGAACTCAACTTGAACAATGCAGTAGCCACCACCACCCTCACCTCCCAAGGCGTGAACTACAGGAGGGAGATGTTTGTGTCGGCACCAGACAATGTGCTTGTCATCCGATATACGGCTGACAAGCCCGAAAACCTCACGCTCAACCTCTCACTCAGCACCCAGCTGCAAGGCCAAGCCATAGCCAGCGGCAATGAAATCGTGATGGACGCCACTGTGCCTGCATTGGTCGATTCGCCCAACGAAAAAATGAAAGCCGTACTTGGCAACCAAGAAGGACTGACCGGCATGAGAGTGGAGACAAAACTGAAAGTGGACCTACAAGGCGGAAGTATCACTGCCAGCAAGGAAGGTCTGAGAATCTCGAAAGCCAATGAGGTGGTCATCATCCTCACAGCAGCCACCAGTTTCAACGGCATGGACAAATGCCCTGTGAAAGAAGGGAAAGACGAGAAGAACATTGTGGCGCAGACTCTTAACAATGTATCTGGCACATCTTACCAGACATTGCTCAACCGCCACCAGCAAGACTTCAAGTCTTTCTTCGACCGCCTCAGCCTCGTCCTCAACCACACAGGAAGCCAAGACATCGACAAGCAACTCTACAACACACCAACGGACGTGCTTCTACGCAACTACAACGACCCCGCAAAAGCAACGTCACCACTCAGCTCGTTCGTCGAGGAACTTTACTTCCAGTACGGGCGCTATCTCCTCATCTCATCCTCACGCCCCGGAGGCACACCAGCCAACCTACAAGGTATATGGAGCCATCACTACAGGGCACCGTGGAGAGGCAACTTCACCACCAACATCAACGCCGAGATGAACTACTGGCCGGCAGAGACCACCAACCTGTCGGAAATGCACCAGCCACTGCTCCATTGGATTCAAGGACTTGCCAAGAACGGCAAGAACACCGCACAGGAATACTACCATGCACGCGGATGGGTGGCACACCACAACTCCGACATCTGGGGACTCACCACACCCGTAGGCGACCTGGGCAACGACGACCCCATGTGGGCCAACTGGCAAATGGGCGGCAACTGGCTGTGCCAGCACCTATGGGAGCACTACCGCTTCACGCTCGACAAGGACTACCTGAGAAAAGAAGCCTACCCCGTGATGCGCGATGCCGCACTCTTCTGCCTCGACTGGCTGGTGGAAAAAGACGGACAACTGATTACCTCGCCTTCCACATCGCCAGAGAACCAATTCGTGATCAACGGAAAGAAATACTCGGTGACTGAATGCAGCACCATGGACATGGCCATCATCCGCGACTTATTTAATAATGTGGTGGAAGCATCGGAAATTCTGGGCATAGACAAGTCGCTTAGGAAGGAAATCACAAAAGCCACAGCAAAACTACGTCCATACGCCATCGGAAGCAAAGGACAGTTGCTCGAATGGGACAAGGAGTTCGAGGAGAACGACCCCCAGCACCGCCACACCTCGCACCTCTTCGGTCTGCATCCTGGACATACCATCTCACCCATCACCACACCCGAACTGGCTCAGGCATGCCAACGAACATTTGAACTGCGCGGCGATGGAGGTACAGGATGGAGCAAGGCTTGGAAAATCAACTTCGCCGCCCGATTGCTCGACGGCAACCACGCCTACAAGATGATACGCGAGATCCTGAGCTACGTGGATCCTGCCAACGCACACCACGGAGGCACCTTCCCCAACCTGTTCGACGCTCACCCACCTTTCCAAATCGACGGCAACTTCGGTGCTACAGCCGGATTTGCGGAAATGCTGCTTCAGAGCCAGAACGGCGAGTTGCACCTCTTGCCTGCCCTACCCGATGCGTGGAAGAAAGGCCAAGTGAAAGGACTGCGCGGACGTGGGAACTATACGGTGGATATAGCATGGAACAACGGGAAACTGACATCAGCCACCGTCACCGCACATGCTGACGGAACATGCCGCCTGCGCACAGCCATCCCCATCCACATAGAAGGCGTCAAAACGCAAAGCAAGCAAGAGGGGATATACTACGTGACTACCTTCAAAGCCATGGCAGGTCACTCGTATCAAGTAAGGCCGTGAATCATGTTGCCCGAAAAGATTTGTCATCGGCAGGTGGATCTGCTCCACCTGCCGATGATTGCTTTCAACGGTGGTTATCTTGTATAGACTTTCTTCACCGTCCCGTCGCTATAGCGGATGATGCGGATGCCCTTGGAGGGAGTGTCGGTCTTGATGCCCTGAAGGGTGTAGGTTTCTTGAACTCCATCATTTCTGT
>CAMOWU010000035.1 GCA_946628545.1 uncultured Bacteroides sp.
TCACGTGGGAAAAACTCGACTATGTCGAAAAGGTGAAGCAGGCGTTTGGCATTGACCATTGACCATTGAACATTGACCATTGAACATTGGCTTCGCCTAAAATGCTCACGCTCGGCATAGCTCAAGCAAGCTTGGCTCTGCACTCGCTTAATCGCATTTTTGAACATTGACCACTAATCAACGCCCTGAAAGGGCAAAATCCATCAGCCCAGGGCATCGCCCTGGGTATGCAGACACCAAATTGACCAACGCCCTGAAAGGGCAACATCATTTAACCACTGGATCATGACGAAGAAAGCAACGATTTGCGTCTATTGCGCATCGAGCAACGACATTGACAGCCGCTATAAGGACGATGCCTATGAACTTGGACGGCTCATCGCCGCCCAAGGCTGGGATGTGGTCAATGGCGCTGGCAACGAGGGACTGATGCGGGCGTGCAGCGATGGCGCCTTATCTGCCAGAGGAAAAGTCGTGGGGGTCATCCCCAATTTCATGGTGGATGCGGGATGGTGTCATGAGGGACTGACCGAACTGGTGAAGACCAACGACATGCACGAGCGCAAACAACTGATGGCCCGAATGGCTGATGCTTGTGTGGCACTGCCAGGTGGCTGTGGCACTCTGGAGGAGTTGATGGAGGTCATCACCTGGAAGACGCTCGGCATCTACCCTAAACCTATCGTCATCCTCAACACAGGTGGCTACTACAGCCCTCTGCTGCAGATGTTGCAGAAGGCTGTCGATGAGCATTTTATGAAGGAAAAGAACAAACAGGCATGGGCGGTGGCTTCCACTCCGAGGGAAGCCATCAACCTATTGCACCTGTTGATGGAAGAATCAAACAACTGACCGACACAGCAAGTATGGTAAGCACAAACTTCATATCTACCCAAACGACCGACACGTTAGCCACTGACAGTGCCGTATGGCATCAGTTTGTGCTGACTGCCGAAAAAGGAAATGTGGAGACGTTTATCGACAGTTTCCAGTTTCAGGCTCGGGAGTCCTATGGACTCAACGACTCGCTGCTGGCGCTTGGTTCGACAATTCCCGACAAGGGGGTGAATAGCCCCTTGCGAAAACACAACCTGAACAACGACGCCAACACTGCCGGATTGCTCCTCCTCATCTTCATCATCACCGCCATCATCTTCAGCAAAGGACGATACCTACTGGCATACCGCATCAAGGACTTCTTCCACAGCAAAAGAAAATACTCCGACGAGTTTGTCAACCCCAACACCAGCGGATGGCGCAACACACTCGCGCTTTGCTCCGTGGTGAGCCTTTCGCTGAGCATGATTGTCTATAACTACACCTACAACAGCTACAGCAACTCCATGTGGAACCCCTACATCCCTTTCATCGTCGTGACAGGATGCTTTGTGGCGGCTCTCGCATGGATCTACCTCAAAGGATTACTCTATCAATTCCTCAACTGGATCTTCTTCGACAGGGAGTCAAACAAGAAGTGGATGTCGTCATATTTCTTGATGAATTCACTCTCTGCCTTTGCCGTTTTCCCCATCGCCCTCTTAGCGATATTTGGCAACTTGCCTCTGCAAATCACACTCTTCAGTTTGCTTTTTGTTCTAATTTCCGTTAAAATTCTGCTATTTTTTAAGATTGCGAACAACTTTAAGGTCAAAAATGCCGAATATTTGTTTATTTTTTTGTACTTTTGCGCCGTGGAAATTGTGCCAGCACTTGCGATATGGCAAATTTTCTCTAACACAGACAGAAATTTAACAGTAATTTTTTCTTAAAGAATGGCAACCAAAATCTTAGTCTCGCAACCTCGTCCCAAAGTCGAGAGATCACCTTACTTCGACCTTGAGAAGAAATACGGAGTAGAGATGGTGTTCAGACCCTTTATCAAGGTTGAACCTATGACACCGAAGGATTTCCGTCAGCAGAGAGTCTCTATCTTAGACCATACTGCAGTCGTATTCACCTCACGTCATGCTATCGACCATTTTTTCAACTTGTGCAAGGAACTGAGGGTGAATGTACCTGATTCAATGAAATACTTCTGTGTCTCTGAACTCGTGGCTCATTATATCAGTAAATATGTGCAGTACCGCAAGCGCAAGGTGTTTGTGAGCTCAACAGGACATGTGGAGGGCCTCATCCCACTGATGCAGAAGCATAAGGACGAGAAGTATTTCGTGCCACAGTCTTCTGTTCACACCGACGACATGAAGAACATGCTCGACGAGGCAGGACTCACACACACAGAGGCGGTGATGTACTACACGGTCAGCAACGATTTTGGCAAGGACGAGAAACTCGACTACAACATGCTCGTCTTCTTCAGCCCTGAAGGCATTCGCACACTGCTCAAGGATTTTCCCGATTTCAAGCAGGGCGACGTGGCCATAGCATGCCTCGGACAGAAAACCATCAAAGAGGCAGAAGACCACGGACTGAGGGTGGACCTGCAGCCTACAGAGGAGCTGCGTTCGGTGCCAGCAATGATTGAGGCTTATATCCGAGAGCACGCATAAAAAGCACGACAAAAGCAATAAAACTGAAAATATTGGGCCGGCAAGAAAGATTTCTTGCCGGCCTAATCGTTGTAATTGGGAAATAAATGCTATATTCGCACCATGAAACCATCGATCCACACACTGAGCAAAGCAGAAAGACTGTATAAGAAGAAGGCTATCGACAGCCTTTTCGGTGGAGGCAACCTGTCGTTTGCCGCCTACCCTTTCCGTGCGGTCTTTCGGGTGGTGGAACGTGAGGACACACCTGTCAGGATCCTGATCAGCATACCTAAGCACCGACTCCACCATGCAGTGGACCGCAACAGGATGAAACGACTGGTGCGGGAGTCCTACAGACTGAACAAAAGCATACTGACTGAAGTGGCTGAACAGACCGGAAGCACGGTCGATATCGCCTTCATCTGCATCAGCGACCGAGTGGCCACACTGCGCGAAGTACAACGAAGTGTATGCAAACTGCTGCAGCGCACAGCAGAGGCACTCGTCAAAAACAAGAGGACTAAATGAAGATATGAACGCATTCAAATCCATCTGGAGCATGGTCTGCAAGGCACTGTCCTTCCTGCTCCTCGTCCCCATCTATTTCTACCGCAAGTGCATCTCGCCATACACGCCACCTTCTTGCAGGTTCACACCCTCATGCTCACAGTATGCAGTGGAAGCCATCAAGAAGCACGGTCCCTTCTATGGCACATACCTCGCCATAAGGCGCATCCTTCGCTGCCATCCATGGGGAGGCAGCGGCTATGACCCTGTCCCATGATTCCCTACATCGACATCCATACCCACAGCATCCATTCGGGGACTGGTTGCATTGAAGTGGTCAGCCTTGATATGGCCGATCTCCATACGAACTGTGGTGGCGACGTCGATGCCATCTGTCAGAAGGTCAGTAGCTGTGGACAGTATGCTGCCATAGGCCTGCACCCATGGAATGTCGCAAGCGCCGAGGTGTGCCTTGCGACGTTGCCGATAGTGGTCCAGAGGTGTCCGAACGTAAGGTTCATAGGTGAGGTTGGACTGGACCGAACAAGGGATATAGACATGGGATGGCAAAAAAACGTCTTTCAGACCCAAGTGGAGATGAGCGAGGACTTGTCAATCCCCATGGTCATCCACTGCGTGAGAGCGTTTGACGAGTTGCTGTGCATGAGAAAAGCATTGAACCCCCACCAGCGATGGATTGTCCACGGCTTCAGAGGCAAACCAGAGCTCGCACGCCAGCTGATGCGCTCGGGACTTGACATCTCAATGGGCGAACACTACAACCCTTTGTCCTTGGGTGTAATCCCCATGGACCGACTTTGGATAGAGACCGACATGTCGGAGTCCAACATCCAATCCGTATATACCTCCCTATGTGAAAACCTGAATATCGACGCTGATACGCTCCGCGAGAGTGTTTTCCAACGGTTTCAGCATCTAATGGATGCTCACAAACCAACGAATAGCCCCAAAATTGTTGTTAACTAAAAAAATACCTACATGATGAATAAAATCCTATCCCTCATGCTTCTCATCGGAGCGTCTCTGGAATGCACTGCGCAGAATCTGCAGAAAGGCGACTATTTCCTCTACTGCCACATGAATGGCGGACTGGCTTGGACGGCCTATGCCGTGAGCAAGGACGGCGTGCATTTCGAGGACATCCTGAATGGCGACTCGGTGTTCAGCGACCATGAGGTGGCACGCATCGAGGGACGCACACGCGATGCCTACATCTGCCGCAAACACGACGGAACAGGCTACCTGATGGTCTGCACCGACATGGACGCCAGCAATGCCAGCCGAGACAGACTGGGCAAGGTGGAAACATGGGACAACTACGGCATCGACCTGCTCACCAGCAACGACCTCATCAACTGGACATCCATCACACTCGACTACCGCAAGGGACCTGCCATCTTCTGCAACCCAGAAGACAAGTCGGTGTATAAGGACTGGAGCACCATCAACCGCGTGTGGGCACCGCAGGTGGTCTGGGACCCGACCTACAAGTGGAAGAATGGCAAGAAAGGCGGGTATATGATGTACTACTCGATGTGGAACAGGGCTGAGGAAAAGTACGACCGCATGTACTACTCCTACGTCGATGAAACCTTCACGCAGGTCACTCAGCCACGGCTGCTCTTCGACTGGGGATATGCAACCATCGATGCCGACATCAACTGGGTGGAGGCCGACCGGCGATGGCACATGATGATCAAGAAAGAAGGTGGCACACCAGGACTCTTCACCTCCACCAGCAAACGCTTGCGTGGCAAGTGGGGAAAGCCCGTGGACGACGACTACGTGAACTTCGAGGGCAAGAAGAAATGCGAAGGAGTGTCGGCTTTCCAACTGCCTGGCGACGACACATGGCGCATCGCATACATCGAATATTCATCGCGCCCCAAGAACTACCGCATCTGCAAGGCCGACCGCTACATGCGCAACTTCTCCGACCCACACAACATACAAGGGGTCAAAAGCCCACAGCACGGCAGTTTCATGCGCATCACCGAAGAAGAGTATGCACGCTTGAAAGCATGGGACAAAGCGTACAAGAAGCCCGGCCAACAGAACAAGTAACTACTCAGCGCCAAATAGGAGGTGCGGCATTCCTGCCGCACAAAAAATTGTTCGGCAAGAATGCCGAACCTCCTACCACATACAATGATATTACACGTTTGTAATATAGGAGTTCACATGTAGGGACGCGACGTGTCGCGTCCCTACACTTATCACACAATAGTGATATATGTAAGTCTTCTCTGCAAGAACATCACCCTCAGGATACCATTTCACGCCTATCTCTTACACTTTCTTGGCCATCGACTATAGACCTTATCCCCTGGAGGAATTGATGGCAGAAATAGCCGAAAAATAAAATGTGTGCGCACACAGAATTGATGTATATCAACAAAACAGGCTTTTTAAACTGAAACAACCCAGAAAGTTTTTCCTGTATCGCAGATAGTTCCTACTTTTGCATCGTCAAATCAAGAAGACGAGATCGAAAAGGTAGAAAGATTGGAGCCGTACTTAGAGATGGCATTCTTTAGGAAAAAAGAGGCAACAGGGGTTGCCAAGACGTCAAGGCCGCTCAATAAGTAGAAAATGGCATGACACGTAAGAATTGATTGTTTTTAGGATTAAAAATTTGTGATTCGGGAATTGGCACGAACCTTCCCAACGACAAAAGAAAGGAGATTGTTTTTATGGAGACAATGACAGTAGTGATTGGCGCAGTGATTGTGATCGCTGCCCTGGTGAGCAACTTCACCATCTTGAAATAAACCACTGCCGAAGAAAACGGCGAAAGGTTCATTTCTGATTGGAAAAACAGACTCACATTGAAACTAACATGTAGAACTAAGGCAGTGTGGCTCAACACACTGTGCTCACCTGGGAGAAAGACGTTCAAGGCGAAAGCCTACAACCATTCCGCAGGTGAGAAAAAAGAAGAAAGGATTGTTTTATGATTGCATTATTAGGAGTCATCATTTTGATGGTAGCGGTAGTAGCATTGGTCTTCCGCAATTAATACAAGCAATGAGCATTCCATCTGACTGGTGTTAGCTCCAATGGCCAAGAAGAATGGAAATAAATAGAACACAGGAATCCCCGACGGACATTTTGCTCCGCCGGGGATTTTATTTTTCACGGGCACAGAATAATGGCAATCCAAATTCCCTACAATTTTTCTGAATCATTTTCCTGTAACTTTTAGCGCAGCGACCCCAAAAGACTATGGCCAGAATAGATACTTTACGCGAAGATATGACAAAAAAAGACGACTTCCCTTTTGCTGTGAGATGATTATTTCTTATTTTTGCACTCATGTAAAAAAACAAAAGTGTATGAGTATGAAGGAAAACACAATTTGGCAGATTTTGGAACGCTATTTCAACATGATGCCCGACAAAGACAACGAAAAGGAAACGATTGAACGCATAGAGGCGGGAGTGCCGTTCCGAGGGGCAAACCTCTGGGTGCTGGTGTTCGCCATCTTCATCGCCTCGCTGGGACTGAACGTCAATTCCACCGCTGTGATCATCGGAGCCATGTTGATATCACCATTGATGGGGCCTATCCTCGGCATGGGACTCGCCATCGGCATCTACGACACCAAATTGCTCAAACGGTCGCTCAAGAACCTGGCTGTGGCCACCTTCATCAGTGTACTCACTGCCACTATCTATTTCGCCATCTCGCCTTTCAACGAAGCACAGTCTGAACTGCTGGCACGTACCTCACCCACCATCTACGATGTGCTCATCGCACTCTTTGGTGGCGCTGCGGGCATCGTGGGACAGGCATCCGGCGGCAAGGGAAACGTCATTCCTGGCGTTGCGATAGCCACAGCCCTCATGCCACCGCTCTGCACGGCTGGATTCGGACTTGCAACGGGCAACCTCAGTTATTTTCTCGGAGCATTCTACTTGTTCTACATCAACTCTGTGTTCATCTGCCTTGCCACCTTCATCGGCGTCAAAGCACTTAAATTCAGTCCAGTGGCTCAGCCAGAAGGAAAAAACAACACCACACTCAACAGCACTATATTTGTCATCTCCATACTCACCCTCATCCCCGCCGCCATCACCACATACAAAGCGCTGCAAAAAAACATCTTCGACGGAAGGGTGAAAGACTTTGTAGATAAGGAACTGCGCTGGAAAGGAGCACAGATCATCTCCTATGAAGCCCTAACCGACAGCAGCCGTCTCAAGGTAGTGGCTGTTGGTGAACTGATTCCAGACAGCATGCACGCCAAAGCTCAGCAACTGATGGGATTCTATGGTATGGAGGGCTACCAATTGCAGTTGATACAAGGATCGGCTAATATCCATCTGCTGGAAAAAGAGCTGACGAAAACAACCAGCAAACAGTCGGAGCAGATGAACCAACTACTCATCAGCGAGGCCAAAATCACTGCCTTGCGCGACACGCTCCGACAGTATCGACAGTACGAAATGCTGAGCGAGCAACTCAGTTCGGAGATACATGTGCTTTACCCACATATCAAGACCGTGAGTCTTTCGCGCGTGCTCTCAGTGGCTACCGACACGACAGCGTCAGTACCGTTCGTAGCGGCGATTGTAGGGGCAGACGAACCGGCGGCCATCAAGGACGAAGAACGCGAAACACTACGCCAATGGCTGAAGCGTAGAAGCGAGGCAGACAGCCTGCGTCTGATTGTCACAGAAATGAATCAATGACAATCACAGCTGAATGCCATCAGCAAACCAACATCCGCTACACCGACTCTTTTCTGCTAACCCTGTGATGCCAGATCTCCACGGAATTGACAATGTTCTGCCAGAGCACATAACAACCAGGACCTACCGTGGCAACAGGATTGAGATACATGCCAGCCACCCAGATGGCAAAGGCGGTGTTCTTCTGACCCAGAGCCTGACCGGCATTGACCGTGGAACTGAAGAAACGGCCAATGAACCTGCCTACAGCAAACTGCACCAGACAAATCATCAGCGACAACAGCGCGATCAGCAACAGCAACGACAGCGACGCATCGGAGTGGACGATGTTGCGGACAGTCATACCTGTAGTCACCATCAAGCTCACTCCCCACAAGTAGAAACTGAGGTTGGGACGACGCACTATGTATTGCTGAAGACGAAGGACATGATGCCGCACAAACCAACCACAACCCAAAGGAACAATCAGAACCAGGAACACCTTATATAATATGGTCAGGAAAGCACTGAGAAAACTCATCCCCTCGGCTTTCTCTATCAACGGGAAAATGGTGGGGATCAGCAGGGCTGCCACCAAACCAGAAATGAGGTTGTAAGTAGTCATGGTGTTGATATCGCCACCCAACTTCGATGTCACTACTGCCGCTGCTGCTGCCGTAGGGCAGATGATGCAGGCCAGAACACCCTCCCACAACACCTTGTGCTCGCCATCCTTGGCCACAGTCAGCATGATGGCGGTGACTATCCCAACCAACACCACCTGGAAGACCACAACCCACAAATGCCACTTCACAGGACGCATCTTGTGGAAATCGACCTTGCAGAAAGTGGTGAACAAAACGAGGAACACCAATGAGGGGAAGATGAAGTCGAGTACAGGAAAAAGCCTGTCGCCTGCCTCATCAAGGCAAGGCACATAGGCAAACAACAAATAAATCAACGTACCCATGGCAATAGCCACAGGCAAAGTCCAGTTCTTGAGAAAAGTGATCAGGCGCTTCATAAGACAACGGTTCAAAAAAGCATCAAAAAAAGGTGCATCACCCGCATGGGGCAACACACCTTCTTAAATGTTTCGTAAGTCGTTCGCGGGAATTACTTACGCAGACCAAGAGCCTTGATGAGGTCACGGTAGCGGTTGATGTCCTTTCTCTTCAGATAAGCGAGCAGACGACGACGCTTTCCTACAAGCTCCACAAGGGCGCGGTTAGTGCTATGATCTTTGTGGTTGACCTTCATGTGTTCGGTCAAGTGCGTGATACGGTAGGAGAACAATGCTATCTGGCTCTCGCAAGAACCAGTATCAGTGTTGGACTTCCCGTACTTGGCAAAGATCTCTTTCTTAGTTTCTGGATCTAAGTACATAGAATTTTGTGAATTAATATATGAATTTTGTGAATGATTTTGCACACGAACAACACCTTTTGCTCGTTTGCGGGTGCAAAGGTAGCGTTTTTTTCTA
Organism: uncultured Bacteroides sp.; assembly: GCA_946628545.1. Taxonomy (GTDB): domain Bacteria; phylum Bacteroidota; class Bacteroidia; order Bacteroidales; family Bacteroidaceae; genus RUG11857. The sequence continues at coordinate 9,177 of CAMOWU010000035.1, forward strand.
TAATGACAATAACAAACTTAATTTTTTTTCATAACTTTGCGCCAAATTTCAGTTTTAACACTGAAAATGAAGGTAAAAAGAGCCAACCTGATACACATTTCACACTCCCTATCAAATGACAGGTTGGTAGATGATTAAGGATAAAAGGATAATAAAAGAACACTTCTTTATGCAAGACATCAGGAACATAGCCATCATCGCCCACGTGGACCACGGAAAGACCACACTGGTTGACAAGATGCTCTTGGCGGGAAACCTTTTCCGCGAAAACCAACAGACAGGAGAACTCATGCTCGACAACAACGAACTGGAACGTGAACGAGGCATCACCATCCTGTCGAAAAACGTGTCGATCAACTACAAAGGAACAAAAATCAACATCATCGACACTCCGGGACACAGCGACTTCGGAGGAGAGGTGGAACGAGTGCTCAACATGGCAGATGGATGCCTCCTGCTGGTCGATGCCTTCGAGGGCCCCATGCCCCAGACACGATTCGTGCTCCAGAAAGCACTGGAAATCGGACTCAAGCCCATCGTCGTGGTCAACAAGGTGGACAAACCCAACTGCCGTCCCGAAGAAGTCTATGAAATGGTGTTCGACCTCATGTTCAACCTCAACGCCAGCGAAGAACAACTCGACTTCCCCGTGGTGTATGGATCAGCCAAGAACGGATGGATGGGCGAGGACTGGAAGACACCCACCAACGACATCACCTACTTGCTCGACACCATCGTCAAGTATATACCAGCGCCTGAATATCTCGAGGGAACACCGCAGATGCTCATCACATCACTCGACTACTCCACCTACACCGGACGCATCGCAGTGGGAAGAGTGCACCGCGGACAGCTGCGAAGCGGCATGAACATCACCATCGCCCACCGAGACGGGAGCATGGAGAAAACCAAGATCAAGGAACTGCACACCTTCGAGGGCATGGGACACCGAGCCACCGAGAGCGTGGGCAGCGGTGATATATGCGCGGTCATCGGACTGACCAACTTTGAAATCGGCGACACCATCTGCGACTTCGAACAACCCGACGCACTGCCCACCATCAAAATCGATGAGCCCACCATGAGCATGCTCTTCACCATCAACAACTCACCTTTCTTCGGTAAGGAAGGAAAATACTGCACCAGCCGACACATCGGAGAACGACTGGAAAAAGAGCTGGAGAAGAACCTGGCACTCCGAGTGGAGCAGAAAGAGGGAAGCACCGACAGCTGGATTGTCAGCGGAAGAGGCGTGCTACACCTGTCCGTACTCATCGAGACCATGCGACGCGAAGGCTACGAACTGCAGGTGGGACAACCACAGGTCATCTTCCGACAAATCAACGGCGTGAAATGCGAACCCGTGGAGGAACTGACCATCAACGTGCCACAGGATTTCTCCAGCAAGATGATCGACATGGTGACAAGGCGCAAGGGAGAGGTTCTCAGCATGGAAGCACAGGGCGACAGAGTGAACATCGAGTTCGAAATACCATCACGAGGCATCATCGGACTACGCACCAATGTGCTCACCGCCAGCCAGGGAGAAGCCATCATGGCACACCGGTTCAAAAACTACCAACCCTACAAGGGCGACATGCAACGACGCGTCAACGGATCCATGATCGCTATGGACGGAGGCACAGCCGTGGCTTTCGCCATCGACCACCTGCAAGACCGTGGCAAATTCTTCATCTTCCCGGGCGACGTGGTCTATGGCGGACAAGTGGTGGGAGAGCACGTGCATGAAAACGACCTCGTCATCAACGTCACCAAGGCCAAGCAACTCACCAACGTGCGAGCATCAGGCACCGACGAGAAAGCACACATCATACCGCCTGTGGTGCTCTCGCTCGAGGAAGCGCTTGAATACATCAAGGAAGACGAATACGTGGAGGTGACCCCCAAGAGCATGCGAATGCGCAAAATCATACTCGACCACCTCGAGAGAAAACGCAACAACCGAAGCGAGAACTAAACCACGCGTCTTGGACAGACCAACACGCTATCAACACAGAAAAGGAGACAAGAAAACCTTGCGAAATGTTAAAACGTTGCACAAACGACCGTTTTTGTGCAACGTTTGGCATTTTGAACAAACCTTTTCTTGCACAAAATCAGATTAAGTGTTAACTTTGCACCCGAAATTGCAAACATTTTTTATTAACAACATTTTAAAACAATTACAATTATGTCAGAAATTGAAGAAAAAGTGATCGACATCATCGCTGACAAACTCGGAGTGGATAAGGAAGAAGTAAAGCCAGAGGCAAGTTTCACAAACGACCTCGGTGCTGACTCACTCGACACAGTAGAGCTCATCATGGAGTTTGAGAAGGCTTTCGGTATCAACATTCCTGACGACAAGGCTGAAGGTATCGCAACCGTAGGCGACGCTATCGCATACATCACTGAAAATCAGGCACAGTAATCAACAACTAAGACACAACAACTATTTATGGAATTAAAAAGAGTTGTAGTGACCGGTATGGGCGCTGTCACTCCCCTGGGACTTACAGCGGATGAAACTTGGCGAAACATCGTCGCCGGAGTGAGCGGAGCCGGTCCTATTACACATTTCGACGCTTCACAGTTCAAGACGCAGTTCGCATGCGAGGTCAAAGGCTTCAACGTCGCTGATTACATCGACCGCAAAGAAGCTCGCAAGATGGATGTTTACACCCACTATGCGCTGGCAGCAGCAAAAATGGCACTCAGCGACGCTAACTTCGACATGGAGACCGAAGATAAGGACAATATAGGAGTTGTGCTAGGCGTTGGTATTGGCGGTATCCACACTTTTGAGGAAGAGGCAGGAAACTATGCACTCAACGGAGCCCAACTCGGTCCCAAGTACAATCCTTTCTTCATCCCCAAAATGATTGCTGACATCGCAGCTGGATACATCTCCATTGAAAACGGATTCCATGGTCCTAACTACACCACTACATCTGCTTGCGCATCATCGTCAAACGCACTTGCCGACGCTTTCAACCTGATTCGTCTCGGCAAAGCCAAGGCTATGATCACTGGCGGATCTGAAGCTGCTATATGGCCGGCTGGAGTGGGTGGATTCAATGCCATGAAGGCATTATCTACACGCAACGACGACCCTGAGCACGCATCAAGACCCTTCAGCGCAAGCCGAGACGGTTTCGTCATGGGAGAGGGAGCCGGAATTTTGGTTCTTGAGGAACTTGAGCACGCAAAAGCACGCGGAGCCAAGATCTACGCTGAAATGGTTGGAGCAGGCATGAGCGCCGACGCTTACCACATCACGGCTTCACACCCCGAAGGACTGGGAGCAAAACTGGTGATGCAGAGAGCACTCGAAGACGCTGGACTCAAACCCGAGGACATCGACTACATCAATGTTCACGGCACATCCACACACGTGGGAGACATCTCGGAGGCTAAGGCCATCAAAGAGGTGTTTGGCGACGCAGCTTTCAAACTCAACATCAGTTCCACAAAGTCCATGACTGGACACCTCCTCGGCGCTGCAGGAGCTGTAGAGGCCATGATCAGTATTCTCGCTGTGAAGAACGACATCGTTCCACCCACCATCAACCACGACCCAGAAGACAAGGACGAGGAAATCGACTACAACCTCAACTTCACCTTCAACAAGGCCCAGGAAAGAACTGTACGCGCTGCGCTCAGCAACACCTTCGGTTTCGGTGGACACAACGCATGTGTGATTTTCAAGAAATATATTTAACTCGTGGTGACACAGAATCTCTATGATAAAATTAGGCTCTTTTTCCAAAAGGATAAAGAGCCTTTTTTGCTATTGAAAGACATACTCGGATTCTACCCCCGTGATATCTCTTTCTACCGAATGGCACTCCAGCACAAGTCCTATGCCGAAACCAACGACAAAGGGGCTAAGGTGAACAACGAACGACTCGAGTTCCTCGGCGATGCTGTACTCGAGTCTGTCGTCTCCGATATCATCTACAAGCAATATCCCGACAAACAGGAAGGATTCCTCACCAACCTCCGAAGCAAACTCGTCAAACGTGAAATGCTCAACGAGCTTGCTGCGAAGATTGGTATCGACAAACTCATCCTGCACACAGGAAGGATCACCTCAGCACACAACAGCTACATGGGAGGAAACGCTTTCGAAGCACTCATCGGAGCCATCTACCTCGACAGAGGATACGAATACTGCAAGACCTTCGTGGCCAACAGGCTGCTCAAGCAACACGTCAACGTGGAACAACTCGCCGACAGCGAACAAAACTTCAAGAGCCTGCTGATCGAATGGTGCCAGAAATACCAGTTCGAGTTCCAATTCGTCATGACCGACGAGAAAGTCGTCAACGGAGTGCCGACTTTCGAGGCATCTGTACTCGTGGAGGGAATGGAACTCGGCGAGGGAAAAGGATACTCAAAAAAGGAAAGCCACCAAAATGCAGCCTGCGTGGCACTCGACAAGGTGAGAAACAACAACGCACTGGTCAACAAACTGGTGGACCTGAAGAGAGCAAGAAGGCAAAGCAAAAACGAAAACAGGAAAAAAGAGAATTAAAAACATATCTTTAGCTTTATTCACACTCTGCATAGTCCTTGTATCGGCAAAAAATGATAATTTTGCCAATGAAAACATTGCCGACTATAGGATTTAGCATTCAGAAACTTCAGGATAATGAATATAACGAAGATACTCGACAAGCTGTACTTCAGCAGAAGACACAAAACCTATGAGCAATACCAGTCGCATGCCGAAGAACTACAGGACAAGGTGATGCACTACCTGGTGGAGAAAGCTGAAAACACCGAATGGGGTAAAAGCCATCACTTCAGGTCGATTGCCAACTACGACGACTTCGTCCACCACATGGACAGCATCAACACCTACGAGGAGTTGAAAGGCTACATACGCAGAATGAGAGAGGGCGAGAGCGATGTACTCTGGCCTGGAAAAGTGCTGTGGTATGCCAAGTCGTCGGGAACCACCAACGACAAGAGCAAGTTCATACCTGTAAGTGCTGAAGGACTCAAGGACATACACTACGCCGGAGGACGCGACTGCGTCACCTTATACCTCAGAATCAACCCTGAGTCCAGGATTTTCTCAGGAAAAAGCCTTATTCTCGGTGGTAGTCACTCACCCAACCTCAACACGCCCAACAGCCTCGTGGGCGACCTCAGCGCCATTCTCATCGAAAACGCACCCACACTGCTCAACAAGATCAGGGTGCCCGACAAAAGCATTGCACTGCTCAGCGACTTTGAACTCAAACGCGACCAAATCGCACGAAGCACCATCAAAGCCAACGTCACCAATATCAGCGGAGTGCCTTCATGGATGATGTCGGTGCTCAACAGAGTGCTCGAAATCACTGGCAAGGAAACCATCGACGAGGTATGGCCCAACATGGAGGTGTTCTTCCACGGAGGAGTGGCTTTCAGCCCCTACCGCGAGCAATACAAGAACATCATCAAGTCGCCCAACATGCACTACATGGAAACCTACAACGCCAGCGAGGGTTTCTTCGGCATACAAACCGACTTCAACGACCCCGCCATGACACTCATGGTGGACTACAGCGTGTTCTATGAGTTCATACCACTCGACGAACTCGACAAACCCAACCCCAACATCGTGCCGCTCCACGGAGTGGAAGTGGGAAAGAACTACGCCATGGTCATCAGCACATCATGCGGACTCTGGAGATATATGATCGGCGACACCGTGAAGTTCACACAGAAAAACCCCTACAAGTTCGTCATCACCGGTAGAACAAAACACTTCATCAACGCATTCGGAGAGGAACTGATTGTCGATAACGCCGACAAAGGACTGGAACAGGCGTGCCTCGCCACTGGTGCCATGGTGAAGGACTACACTGCAGCACCTATCTTCATGGACGCCAACGCCAAATGCCGGCACCAATGGATCATCGAGTTCAGCAAAGCACCCGCATCCATAGAGGAATTCGCCGCCATACTCGACCGGTCACTCCAAGCCATCAATTCCGACTACGAAGCCAAGCGATACAAGAACATCACACTGCAGCCGCTTGAGATCATACAGGCCGAGACAGGACTGTTCGACGAATGGCTCAAAAACAAGGGCAAACTGGGTGGACAGCACAAGATACCAAGACTGAGCAACAGCAGGGCTTACATAGATGAGTTGCTCGCGCTCAACGACAACATGAAACACAAACATTAGCCTATGTTCAGGCGGACTGCTGCAATTTGCGCTATCATGATGGTGGTCCTGCTGGTGCTTTCATGCGCCAACATCGGAACACCCGATGGCGGACCCTATGACGAGGATCCGCCTAAAGTCGTACGCACCAGCCCCAAACAGTACGCCACCAACACAAGGACTAAGAAAATCATACTGGAGTTCGACGAGAATGTCAAACTCGACAATGCGGCAGAAAAAGTCATGGTGTCGCCTCCCCAACTGGAAATGCCGGAAATCAACGCCATGGGACGACGCATCACCATCGAACTGATGGACACGCTCAAGGACAGCACGACCTACACCATCGACTTCTCCGACGCCATCGAGGACAACAACGAAAGCAACCCCATGGGCGACTACGCTTTCGCCTTCTCCACTGGCGACAGAATAGACACTTTCCAAATGTCGGGCACAGTACTCAATGCCGAAAACCTCGAACCCATCAAGGGAATACTCGTAGGACTCTACTCCAACATGGAAGACAGCGCATTCCGCACACAGCCCTTCGAGAGGGTCTCGCGAACCAATGGTAGCGGACACTTCACCATCAAAGGAATAGCACCTGGAGAATACCGAGCATACGCACTGACCGACCAAAACCAAAACTTCCTCTTCGACCAGAAAAGCGAGCAAATCGCCTTCTCCGACCGCAAACTCACACCATCGGCAAAACCCGACATCCGACCCGACACCATCTGGCACGACAGCATACATTACGACTCCATCGTGATGAGACCCTACATGCACTTCTTCCCCGACGACATCGTGCTCCTCGCATTCCTCGAGAAAGGACAGGACCACTACCTCATGAAGAAGGAAAGGGACTTGCTGCATCGATTCACCATCACCTTCTCCTCACCGTCCGACACGCTGCCACGCATCGTCTCTGACGATTTCGACACTTCAACCGCATTCGTGGTCGATGCCAACGCCACCAACGACACCATCACCTACTGGATACGCGACTCGCTCATCTACAACAACGACACACTCAACATGCGGCTCTACTATATGGGAACAGACACCAACGGAGTGCTCGTGCAGATGGTAGATACCATGGAACTGGCATCAAAAATATCGAAAGAACGATTCGACAAACAGCGAGCCAAGGAATATGAGGAATGGGCTAAGCAATCCAAGAAAGACGCTGAAGCGGAAGCCAAGAAGAAAGCACGCGAAGCCAAGAGAAAGGAACAGGAAATCCCCAAAAACGCAGAGCCGCTGAACCAACCAAAGAACCCAGATAGCCTGGATAATCGAGAAAATATAGAGAATCTAGATAGTCTAGAGAATCTAGAAAATCTAGATAGCCTGGATAGCCTGGAAAATCTGGATAGCCTATCCAATCCTGTGCCTCTGGATAGCATTGGCCAGCCTGAAACAACTGACACCGACTCCGACAATAAGAAAGCCAAGAAGAAAAAGAAAAAAGACTACGACTTCGACGAGGAGAACTTCGTGGTGCCACCCATGCCTGAGACTTTCCTCAACGTTCGTGTGTCGTCAACCAATGGCATGGCACCAGACCAGAACATTCAGTTCGTCTTTGAGGAACCAATCGACACCTTTGATATCAACGCCTTCCATTTCTCCATACAAGTGGACAGCACATTCAAACCTGCCGACTTCATCATCCAGCGCGACAGCATCAACAAGAAGAAATTCACCTTCTACGCTGAATGGCTGCCCGACACCACCTACCAACTCGACATCGACACAGGAGCTTTCGTCAGCATGTACGGACGAAGAATGGAAGGGTCGAAGAAAACCATCAAGATGAAGAGCCTTGACGCTTTCAGCGCTCTGTTCGTCAACCTCGACAACTTCAAAGGCAACGGAGTCGTGGAGTTGCTCAGCGGAACAGACAAAGTCGTGAAAAGGGCGAAAGCCGTGGATGGCAGAGCCGACTTCTTCTTCATACAGCCAGGTGAGTACTACGTGCGCATGTTCGACGACCGAAACCGCAACGGCATCTGGGACACAGGAGAATACGACAGCCACACGCAACCCGAGGACATGTACTACTACCACAAGGTGCTCAACCTCAGGGCTATGTGGGAGGTATCGGAACACTGGAACCCCACATCTCGACCGCGCAACGAACAGAAACCGACCAAACTCATCAAGCAAAAACCCGACAAGCAGAAGTCGGCCAAGTCGAGAAACGCTGAAAGGGAGAAAGAGAAGAAAAACAGGAAATAAGCAACATGCGCATCATCCATATCCTCATCCTCGCCATCACACTGTTCAACTTCCCATCGCAAAGGGCATTCGGACAGTTCGCCGCCGAGAACAAGGCGTTCAAAGCGGGTGAGGAACTGGTATATGACCTCTATTTCCACTGGAAGTTCGTTTGGGTGAAGGTGGGAGCTGCAAGCCTCAAGACGGTCAGCGCGCGCTACCAAGGAAAGGAGGCGCTCAAAAGCGACCTGCTCTTCACTGGCAACAACAAACTGCAAGCCGTCTTCACCATGAAAGACACACTCCGCAGCTACATCACACCCGACCTCATGCCGCTCTACTTCCGCAAAGGTGCACTGGAAGGCAAACGCTACACCGTGGATGAGGTCTTCTACTCCTATCCCAACGGAAAGAGCAAGGCTGAACTGCACCACAGAAACCGACACGGAGAATGGTCGGAAAACACCTGCTACAGCGACGAGTGCAACTTCGACATGCTCAGTATCTTGCTCAGAGCTCGCTCTTTCGACGCCTCAAACTACAGGAAAGGACAGAAGATTCATTTTCTCATGGCCACTGGCAAGAAGGTGGAGAAACAAACACTCATCTACAAAGGTAAAGAGAATTTCAAGGCCAACGACGACGTCACCTACCGCTGTCTGGTCTTCTCACTGCTCGACTACGACGAGAAGGACAAGGAGAAGGAACTGCTGCGCTTCTACGTCACCGACGACACCAACCACCTGCCCTTACGCATCGACTTCTACCTCAAGTTCGGCACTGCCAAAGCCTATTTCAAGAGCGCCAAGAACCTGCGCAACCCGCACGCCGCCATCGTCAAGAAGAAATAAAGGGGGCAAAAAAATGTCCACATCTCGATGATTTCACGAGATATGGACACTTTTATGCAACTAATGTAAGAACGCTTATACTGGCAACTGGCGGATGATGTCCTCGCGCTCACCGTAGATGAGGTCAATGACAGGAATCTCTATCAGCGTGTAGCAACCAGGCTGCTGCTTCATCACGGCACGGGCGCAGTTGACCAGTACCTGGCCTGTGAGGGCGGGGTTGTTGATCTTCATGTCGAACTCCAGAAGCTGGTTCTGGGTCTTTCCGCTCACACCCTTGCGCACGAGGTTCACACCATGTCCCATGTCCTTGAGAGCATCCACTGAATCCACCTCAGTGACGTGGGTCTCGTCGCTGGCGAAGTAAGGGTCGGCCTTGATGGCTGCCGCCACCTCCTCAAACTCATAACCTTCCTTCAGCTCAATATACACCATGCGGCGATGGATGCCGGTGCCTACAGGAATGGTCATCGACAAGGCGGCTTTCACTCCGTCGATGGCTTTCACTGCCACCGTATGGCCCATGCTCATGCCAGGACCGAAGTTGGTATAGGTGATGCCCTTGGGAGCAAGTGAGAGCATCAAGGCGCGCACCACTGAATCGGTACCTGGATCCCAACCGGCGGAAATGATGGAGGCGGCATTGTGGGCCTTGGCCTCCTTGTCGAGACTTGCACGAAGAGAAAGCACCTGACCGTGGATGTCGAAACTATCAACGGTGTTGATGCCCAGCGCCAGACACTCCTTGGCATATTCCTCTACCTTACGGGTCGGGGTGGCGAGAATGGCCACATCCACCTGATCCAGGTCCTTGATGTGCTTCACAACCTGATAGGGTGCAAGCTCGGCGGGCTTGTCGGCAGCACCGTTCCTACGTACTATACCTGCCACCTCCATGTCGGGGGCGGTCTCCAATGCCTCAAGGGCATACTTACCAATGTTGCCATAACCTACGATGGCTACTCTGATCTTACTCATGTTGTATCTGTGTTTGGTGTTCTTTCCGATTTTCTGTGCAAAGTTACACTAAAACCAAGAGAATCACAAGAAAAAAGCAAGCATATTTGTGGTTTATATAGCAAAAAGAAAGCAAAAGAACCTTTTATGCGATTTTTAGACTTCCTTTCTGCATCATCCACCTACTTTTTGAGCTTCTTCTTGCCTCCCTGGATGTAAATGCCTGGAGACGACATGTGATCCACACGCTGACCACTCAGGTTGTAGATGGGAGCGGAGGCTTCCACTGCTCCATCTTCAGGAATTCCACCTATAGCGGCGGCCTCTTTCCCTGTCAGGAAGTCTTGCATCTTGAGAATACCGGAATTCAGTTTGTGAGTCTCGTTGTCCCAGAATCCACGGTTCTCCCATTTGGTGAGCACGGTGTTGGCCTCACTCCATTTGGCACCGCCATTGCCATTCTCCTCGGGAAACCAGTAATAAAGGCCCGTCACATTGTCGTGCTTGACGAGTTCAGCACAGAGGTCGGCGATGAAAGCGGACTGACCCGCCACCGTACCTGGCCAAATGCCAGTGGTGTTGGTATAGCTGGCATCCCAGTCGGGGAAGTAGTTGTAGTAGTAGGCTGTCTCCACCACTTGCACGGGTTTGTCGGGAAAACGCGAGGACAGTGTGGTCAGAGTCTTGGAAAGTTGCTTCAAGTCGCCGTGCCAGAAAGGATAATACGACAGACCGATGATGTCGTAATCCACTCCCGCACTCTTCATCTTGGTGTAGAAACTGGTGGTGGCGTCGGTGTTGCCAGCGCGCTCCACGTGAATGATGATCTTGGCATCGGGTGTCACCTCACGCACCGCCTTGGCACCGCTGCCGAGGAAATCAGTGAATCGTTTCCAGGTAACGCTGGAGGCATTGGAGTAGCAACGGTCACTGTCGTTGCGCCAAAGCATGCCGTAGCTGACCTCATTGCCTATCTGGACGAAATCGGGCTGGGCACCATTGGCGACCAGATATTCCAGACAACGCTTGGTGTAGGAATAGACGGAGTCTTGCAGGGCGCCGTTATCCACATTCTTCTTCCATGTGGAGGGAATGGATTGGTTGGAGGGGTCGGCCCATGTGTCGGAGTAGTGGAAGTCGAGCAGAAAGTCCATGCCGGCTTCCTTGATGCGCTTGCCCAATTTCATCACATACTCCAGGTCTTGAACCACACCCGACTTGGCTTCTGATTCCAGTGGGGTGACAAACAAACGGACGCGCATGGAGTTCATCCGGCAAGTGGTCTGCATGAAGGAGAGCACATCGCTGATCTTGCCTCCTGAGGCGTTGTAGTAGGGTGTGTTCACTTTCTCGTATTGGGGCAGCATCGAGATGTCGCCTCCGAGGTTGATAGGGTGCTGGGCCAATGCCGACAAAGACAAAGCGCCAGTAACAACAGTAAGTAATAATTTCTTCATTTTTGAGTATTTGTTGTTTAATCGTGATTTCAGAATTTCGTGATGCCGATACAACGCTATTCCGTTATAACGACCTTGCTTGAAATTTCATCTCTTGACTACAAGGATTTTACGGCCTCCTTGGATGTAGATGCCTGGCATCAGTGGGGTACCTTCTATTCTCCGTCCGCTGAGGTCGAAAAGGGGCTGAGGGGCTGCGGAGTGGTCGTCGAGGACAGAACGGACACTGGTCTGATCCTTCACCATCTTCCTGTGGCGCAAAGCGGAACGCACGGCATACCACGCTGGCTTCCTCGACAGGGAGGAGGTGTAGAGCAGAGGATTGGACTGACTGCGCCAGCTGTTGTTGTCCTTCAAGCCCCAAACGACCATGGAATGGCAGTTGTCGTTGTTGAGCATGATGTCGGTGACGACACGGTAGTTGCGGGCCTGTTCCTCAAGGTCACTGGAAGAGGTGGATGGCACACCCATATCGAGTTCGGTGATGATACATTTCAGTCCGGCTTCACCAAAACGACGGATGGTGTTCTCCAACTTCACGGAATCGACATCGCCTACGGAGAAGTGGCACTGCAAACCCACACCGTCAATGGGAATGCCGCTCTTCTTCAGACGCATGGCGAGGTTATAGAAAGCGGCTGACTTGGCCTTGCCCTGAAGTTCCACATCGTAGTCGTTGAGATAAAGCAGGGCATCGGGGTCGGCACGGTGGGCATAGACAAAAGCGGAGTCGATGAAGTCCTCACCGATGGCGCGGGTCCACACACTCTCACGCAAGTCGTAAGCCTCGGGCTTGGTGCGGACCGTGGTCTGGTCGTCCGACAGGCATTCGTTGACAACATCCCATTCCACCACCTTGCCTTTATAGTGGCGCACCACATTCGTGATGTGGGTCTCCAGTATCTGTAGGGCTTCCTCGCGGCTCCAGTTCCTGTCGTTCTTCTTGCCATCACTCGATACCCATTCGGGCAACTGGGAATGCCAGACCAGACAGTGACCGCGCATGGACATGTTGTTGCGCTGGGCGAAATTGACCAGGTTGTCGGCCGAACCGTAACTGAAACTGCCGCGCGAGGGTTCCAGCGCGTCAAACTTCATCTCGTTCTCTGCCACCAATAGGTTGAACTGACCTGCCACTTCCTGAGTCTCGGCCAATCCGGCATTGGTGATGTCGTTCTTCCAAGTGGAGATGGCTGTGCCTATGAGTTTGGAGTTCTTCAAGGCATAGTAGCGGAGGGACATACGGTCGCTCTTGTCGTCGATGCCGTCATCATAGAAGGCGCCCATGTGTTCCTGACCGTCAGGATTGTCGGGGTCGTCGGGATTGTCGGGATCATCGGAATCGTCCAGTGAGACGAGCCTCAGCACCAGGGAGAAAACGCCGTTCTCTTCGCGCTCATCAAGCGCCCATGTGTAGCGGTTGGGCTTCGACAATTCAAAATGCCAGTCGATGGATGAGGATTTGCTTCGGGCAGTCAACACTGTCAGTTCATCGCCTACTTTCATCTCGGCGGCTTCGTCAACCACCACTTCAACCCTTGGCATCTTGTCGCTGGTGGTGAAATCCTGCATCATATTGCGATAGGCCACCAGACCTCCCACAGTCAGTTCATCGTGGTTGGTGGCGGATGCGACTTTGAATCTCAACACCGAACCAGGACGGACAAAAAGGTTGGCTTTCTTCGTGGGGGAGACAAAGTTGGAAATCACCAATCGACCGATGCCTCCATCGCCTGGCTCAATCGTGCCGTAGTTATCGACCGTGCCGCCTATGCTGCCAGTTCCACCAAGAAGGGCCTGGTCAAACACGTATGCCACAGGGTCGCTGTCGCTGGACTTGGCTCCCAGGGCACCACGCAAACGTTTCTTCTCTGCGGTCTCGCGGTCGTTCATCACCAGCACACGGCCTTCCATCACCCTCAAGGCTCCGCTCAGGTAGTTCTCATTGCCCGTGATGCGGTAGGTTCCCTTGCCTTCCTTGATGATGCCCACGGGATGGGTGTCGCTGTAGTCGGGAGGGGCGATGCGACCTGCCAAGGTGGCGTCGGTGTCAAGACCTCCTACAAGGAAGTAGGCGGCGCGCGTGTTTTTCTTCATGTAGCCGATGATCTCCGAACCTGCCTCTGTGTTCAGTTCACCTATGCGGAAACCGGCTCCGTTGCTGTTGGCCTCGCAGCAGAGGGTGGCTCCCTGGTGAAGGGTCACATGGTTGTTCTCCATCGACTTGTTCACCTTGCCTGATCTCACGGCTTCTTCCACACTCTCGGGGGAAAAGGACTTGCCGCCATGGGCCAGCACCACACCATAGAAACCGGCGGAAGCGGTGTTCTCACGATAGGGATAGATATGGATATCGCCTCGGAAGTTGGTCCAGTTGGGCCAACTCTCTCCCTTGGCAGTGCCAAGATAACAGCGCTCGCCGCCAGCACGCAGGTTGAGGGTGCCACTGCCTACTATAGCTGAGGAGAAGTAGCAATAACGGGCCATCAGCACATCCACCACCTTGTCGGCGGGAAGGGAGATGGATTTATCATAACTCACATAACTTGAAGAAGTGTTGTTGCCACTGATGTCGATCGTGGTGGTCTGAGCATGGATGGACAACAACAGCAACGACATAAAAGAGGTTAAAATCGATTTCTTCATGATTTTTGTCTTGTTCTATCTTATTCTTTTATCGCTTATATCGAATTTTCGTTATTCCGCTTTCCCGTTTTTTTCGCTTTCCCGTTTTCCCGTTATCACGTTATCCCCCCAAAACTATCGAAATTCAGAAAATGCTCATCCTTCCTTTTTCATGTTGCGGGGATGATGGCTGATGATCTCCTCACGCAGACGGGAAGAGGTGATGTGGGTATAGATCTCGGTGGTGGCGATCGACTCATGGCCGAGCATGGCTTGGATAGCCCTGAGGTTCGCGCCTCCGTCGAGCAGGGCAGTGGCGAAACTGTGACGGAAGGTGTGGGGACTGACCGTCTTCTGGATGCCAGCCAACGCGACCAACTCCTTGATGAGGTGGAACACCATGATGCGCGAGAGGCTCTTCTTCCTGAGTTTGCTCACAAAGACATAGTCCTCGTAGCCGGGCTTGATGTCGATGTGGCAACGCTCACTGAAGTAGAGATCCAACTCCTTCTTGGCTTTATCGGAGATGGGCACCAGACGCTGCTTGTTGCCTTTGCCCAGCACACGGATGAAGCCCTCATCGAAATAGAGGTCGGAGAGATGAAGGCTACAAAGCTCGCTCACTCGAAGGCCGCAACTGAAAAGCACCTCGATGATGGCCTTGTTGCGCTGACCCTCACTGCTGCTCAGGTCGATGACGCTCTCTATCAGGTCCACCTCATCAACAGTGAGTACATCGGGCAACTGACGCGACTTGTTGGGAAACTCCAGCAGCTCGGTGGGGTCGGACTCCAAGTAACCATCAACCACCAGAAAATGATAGAAACTTCTCACACCCGACAGGATCCGCGACAACGACGAGGGCTGGATGCCGATGTCGATGAGCGAGGCGGAGAACTGATGGAGATGCTCCAAGCCTACATCCACAGGATGCACCCCACCCGAATCCAGAAAACCAAGGAACTTGTCGAGGTCGCGCTCATAGGCGTCAAGGGTGTTGTCGGAGAAACCTTTTTCCAGTTTCAAGTAGATATGATACTTCTCAAGCATCTTTTTTACATCTACAGAACGTTTGTTTTCGGCTTTTTCCATCTTTTTTCAATTAAAAATCATAACTTTGCCGTAAATTGGCGCAGTATGCCAACAGCCACTCCGATTTCGGAGCAAAGTTAGTCACTTTTCACATCATTTCCAAAACACTAAGCTCAGAATATGAGAATACAGATCATCAACGGACCCAACATCAACCTGATCGGGAAAAGAGAACCGGGCATCTACGGCTCCAGAGGATTCCTTGACTACTACGACGAACTCAAAAAACAATACCCGGACGTGGAGTTCCATTACTTCCAGTCGAACATCGAAGGAGAGATGATCAACAAAATACATGAAGTGGGATTCGACTTCGACGGAATCATCCTCAATGCAGGAGCATACACCCACACCTCGGTGGCGCTGCAGGATGCCCTACGCGCTGTCAACACACCGGCCATAGAGGTGCATATCTCCAATGTGCACAAAAGGGAGGAATTCCGACACAAGTCGTTCATCTCATGCGCTTGCATCGGGGTTATCTGCGGTTTCGGACTCGACTCATACAGACTGGCAGTGGAAGCACTGCTCAATAGGACTCATGACTGAATCTGAAATCATCGACGACTACATCGAGGCGCACATCGACCCCGAGAGCGACTACTTGCACCGACTCTACCGGCAGACCAACATACAACTGCTATATCCCCGAATGGCCTCGGGACATCTGCAAGGAAGGCTGCTGAAGATGCTGGTGAAAATGGTCAGGCCACAAATGGTGCTGGAGATAGGGACCTACAGCGGATACAGCGCACTCTGCATCGCGGAGGGACTGGACGAAGGGGCTCTGCTGCACACCTTCGAGGTCAACGACGAACAGGAGGTGTTCACCCGACCATGGTTCGACAACTCTCCCTACGCCAACAAGATACAATTCCATATCGGCGACGCACTCCAGGAAGTACCACGACTCGGACTGACTTTCGACCTTGCGTTCATAGATGCCGACAAACGCAAGTACTCCGAATACTACAACATGGTGATGCCCCATCTCAGACCTGGGGGATTCATTCTCGCCGACAACACACTCTGGGACGGACACGTCGTCGAACAAACACCTGTGAGAGATGCCCAAACACAGGGAATCATGGACTTCAACGACCTCGTGGCAACAGACAACAGGGTGGAAAAGGTGATCCTGCCGCTACGCGACGGACTCACGATCATCAGAAAGAAAAACAACAACGAATGAAGCCGACAAAGGCTGCAAACAACACTAAAAACTTTATGGAAACAACAAGACAACAGAAAATAGCAAGGCTCATACAAAAGGACCTGAGCCAAATCTTCCAGACCGAGACGCGACAGATGCGTGGAGTGCTGGTGTCGGTGAGCGCTGTGAGAATCAGCAGTGACCTCTCCGTGGCTAAGGCATACCTCAGCATCTTCCCGTCATCAAAGGCCGAGGAAATCATCAACAACGTCAATGCCAATGCCAGCAGGCTGCGCTACACTTTGGGAACACTCGAACGGCACCAGCTCAGAATCATACCTGAACTGAAGTTCTTCATCGACGACTCGCTCGACTATGCCGAGCATATCGACCAGCTGCTCCAGGAGGATCCTACACACCACCCCGACAGCGAGGACAGCGAGAAGGAAACTGAAGAGAATGATAGCGAACCCGAGGCCAATGCCAATGATTAGTGATTAGCCTCGAAACCGTGTGCCCAGACATCCCATGCCTGGGATAATCAAACCCAAACAAAAAAACATCCACCATGTCCTTCCCTTTCTACATTGCCCGAAGATACATCCTTTCAAAGAAATCACACCATGCCATCAACATCATCTCTGGCATCTCGGTGGGCGGAGTGGCCATCGCCACCGCCGCCATGATCTGCATCCTCTCGGTGTTCAATGGATTCCAGGACATGGTGGCGCAACTCTTCACCGACTTCGACCCGCAAATCAAAGTCACACCCGCCGAGGGAAAGTATATGGCAGCCGACGAGGAGGAACTCATGCTGCTCAAACGCGACCCTGGCATCAAAGTCTATACCGAAACCATCGAGGACAATGCGCTGCTCATGCTCGGAAAACACCAAACCATGGTCACCATCAAAGGTGTGGACGACAACTTCCAACAACTGACCAACATCAAGGACATCCTACACGGATCGGGAATCTTCCAGCTACATATCGACGTCATCGACTACTGCATCCCAGGCTATGGAGTGATGGCACGACTCGGGTTGCCCAACGCCGAATTTGACGTGCCCATGCAGGTCTATGCTCCAAGGAAAGGGGAACGCATCGACATGGTGACACCTGAAGAAAGCTTCAACCAAGAGGAACTCTACTCATCCAAACTCTATTTCCACGTGAAACAGGGGAAGTACGACTCCAACTTTGTCATCACATCGCTCTCTTTCGCTCGCAAGCTGTTTGAAAGGCAGGGCTACATCACGGCTGTCGAACTCAGGGTCAACCCCGGCACCGACATCGAACAGATGAAAGCGTCCATCAAACGGAAACTGGGCGACAAATACGTAGTGAAAGACAGGTATGAACAACAAGAGGACACGTTCAAGATCATGAAGATCGAAAAACTCATCTCATACATCTTCCTCACATTCATACTCATGATCGCATGCTTCAACGTGGTGGGATCGCTATCCATGCTCATCATCGACAAACGAGACGACATACACACACTGCACAACCTCGGCGCAACCGACAAGCAGATATCCAGCATTTTCATGCTCGAAGGACGACTCATCTCAGCCCTTGGAGCCATCATCGGCATCGTCATCGGACTGACGCTCTGCTGGCTCCAAGACACCTACGGCTTCATACGGTTCGGTGGGGACAACAACGAGAACTTCATCATCAACGCCTATCCCGTCAGCGTACATTTCTGGGATGTCGTTCTGGTGTTCATCACCGTACTCGCAGTCGGATTCATCGCTGTATGGTATCCCGTCAAACGACTGAGCAGAATCAAGAACATTGAACATTGACCATTGAACATTGGATATTGACAAACGCCCTGCAAGGGCAAAATCATTTGAAGGAAATCGTTATAAAAAAACAGATAAGACTATGACAAAGAAATCATTCATCATGATCGCCGCTCTCGCTGCACTCTCTTTCACCAGCTGCAGCAAGATGGGCAAATTCAGAAGCGAGAACTTCACCGTCACACCCACTCCACTGGAATACACCAACGGAGAAGTGCCTGCCACCATCAGTATCAACATTCCTGAGAAGTTCCTCAACAAGAAAGCGGTGCTTGCTTGCACACCTGTGCTCAGATGGAACGGAGGAAGCGCCTCTGGCAACAGCGCCACATTCCAAGGCGAGAAAGTGCAGGCCAACCACCAAATCATATCTTATCGATTCGGAGGAAGAGCCACACTTCGCACAGCTTTCGAATATGCCAAGGGAATGGAAAACAGCGACCTCTACATGACTTTCAAAGGATACAAAGGAAACAAGGAGTTCACACTGCCTGAGGTCAAAATCGGATACGGAGTGAACTGCACATCCAATCTGGTGGCGCAAACCGTGAAGAACTCCACCAATGGCATCGCCAAGGACAACTTCCAAAGAGCCATCAACCAAAGACAGGCTGCCACCATCAAGTTCCTCATCGCACAGTCAAACATACGCGGCAGCGAACTCAACAGCCAAAACATCAAGGACTTCATCGCTACATTGCGCAACATCAAGAGCGATGAGGAAAGCCTGGTGCTCAATGGCATAGAGGTGTCGGCATACGCTTCACCCGACGGTGGATACGACTTCAACGAGAAACTCGCCGACCGACGCGGACAAACAGCGGTGCAATACGTCAAGTCGCAACTCAAAAACAACAAACTCGACACCGACATCGACTCCAAATACACGGCTGAGGACTGGGAAGGATTCCAGGAACTGGTATCGCAGTCCAACATACAGGACAAAGACCTCATCCTACGAGTGCTCTCCATGTACACCGACCCAGAACAGCGTGAGCGCGAGATACAAAACATCGCACACGTCTATGGAGAACTGGCTGACGCCGTACTGCCTGAACTGCGCCGTGCACGCATGGTCATCAACTACGATGTGGTCGGACGCACCGACGAACAAATCAAGGAGACTTTCAAGAGTGCACCTGAGTCGCTGAGCGTGGAAGAACTCATCTACTACGGAAACCTTCTCGCCGACGACATCGACGAACGACAGGATGTGTATGAGAAAACCATACAACTCTATCCCGATGACTACCGCGCCTACAACAACCTGGCAGAAATAGCCATGCGTAACGAACAGTTCCAAAGGGCTGAGAACTACCTCACACAGGCTGTAGCAAAGAACCCCAATGCAGCCGAGCCCAATGTCAACCTCGGAACTCTCCGCCTGATGAAGAATGATGTCAAAGGGGCTGAGGAATACTTCGCCAAGGGAGCTGGCTCCAACAACATCAACGAGGCCATGGGCAACCTCTACATCGCACAGGGACAGTACAGCAAGGCTGCACAGGTATTCTCCGGCATCAACAACAACTCGGCAGCACTCGCGCAAATCCTATCCAAGGACTATGCTGCGGCTGCCAAGACACTGGCCAGCATCACTAAGGGCGATGCAACTACATCCTACCTCAAAGCCATACTCGCGGCCAGGCAAAACGACAAGGACAATATCGCCAACAACCTCCGCGACGCCATCATGGAGGACGACTCCTTCGCCAACAGGGCACGCCACGACCTGGAGTTCAGCAAGTACGCCACCATCATTTCGGCTGTGGTCAGATAAATATGAAAAACTGGCACCACATAGCACTCTGCACCACCATCTGCCTACTTGCTTGCGCATGCGGACCCGACAAACACAACTTCCGCATGAACGGAAGCATCAAAGGCATGAATGGAGGAGAACTCTACGTCTATAACCTCGATGACGAAAATGGTCATCTCGACACCATACGCATCAAGGACGGAGAGTTCCGATATTCCAGTCCCATAACGCAACCCACAATCTACACCATCGTCTTCCCCAATGCGCTCGAACAGGATTTCGTGGCGCAAGGGGGAGACGAACTGACCTACAAGGCAAAGGCGAACGACCTGAGGAACTTCGAGGTGGGAGGTAGCGAGGAAAACGACATACTCAACAAGTTCAGACGAGAAACAAACGGAGCGAACAAGGACAAGGAAAGGGCAGCGGCAAAGGACTTCATCAACATGCACCCGGCTACTCTCGCCGCTGTGGCCATCTTCAGCAGATACTTCGTCAACGACGACCTCGAAAGCCCTGACTGCCAGACCTTGTTGCAAACGCTGATGAAGCAACAGCCTAAAAACACCTACCTGATGAAAATCAGCGGCGAACTGAAAAAGATGAAAACGGGAAAGGTGGGAACGGAGGTGCCGAAACTATCGCTCGAAACCAAGAAGGGCAAAAAGGTGGACATCAAGGGCAAAGGTAAACCATGGACCTTGCTCTTCTTCTGGGCCACATGGCACACCGAAGACTACGAGTTCCTCAACATGGCAAGAACCATCGCACGCGACAACGAAGACAAACTGCACTGCGTGGGTGTGTCGCTCGACAGCCAAATCTACCAGTGGGAGGGAACCACCAGGGCCGACACACTCATCATCGACCACTGCTGCGATGGATTGGCATGGGAATCAACGACAGTCAGGCAAATGGGAGTCAACACCCTGCCCATGTTCTTCCTCATCGACGCCAACCACAAGATTGTGGCAAGCGGAACGGCAAAAGACGAAATGCTGGACGTAGTGAAGAAAAAAGTCAAATAACTCAAGAAACACGCTAAAACCATAAAAACACCATGCTCATCAAAGTAGCGACTGCCACACTCGAAGGCATCAGCGCTGTACCTGTGACAGTGGAGGTCAACTCATCCGTCGGACTGAGGTTCAGCATCGTCGGACTGCCCGACAATGCCGTGAAGGAAAGTCATGAGCGCATCATGTCGGCTTTCGAGGTCAATGGACTGCAGATACCTGGACGACAAATCATCATCAACCTCGCACCCGCAGACCTCAAGAAGGAGGGTTCGGGGTTCGACCTGCCCATGGCCATCGGCATTCTCGGGGCTGTGGAGAAAATCAAGGCCGACCGACTGGAACGATTCATGCTTTTAGGTGAATTGGGACTGGATGGAAGCATCCAACCCGTGAAAGGGGCACTGCCTATCGCCATACAAGCGCGCAAGATGGGACTGGAAGGACTCTTCGTGCCAAAGGACAATGTGAGAGAGGCGGCAGTGGTCAACAACCTCAACGTCTATGGAGTAAGCCACCTGAAAGAGGTGGTCGATTTCTTCAACGACACAGGTGCACTGGAACCCACTGTCATCAACACACGTGAGGAGTTCTATGCGCACCAGTACAACTTCGACTTTGATTTCAGCGAGGTGAAAGGACAGGAGAACGTGAAAAGGGCCTTTGAGATCGCTGCGGCGGGTGGACACAACATGCTCCTCATCGGCAGCCCAGGATGCGGCAAGTCGATGATGTCGAAGCGATTGCCTTCCATACTGCCACCACTGTCGCTGTCCGAAAGTCTGGAAACCACTCAAATACATTCCATAGCCGGAAAACTCAGCCGTGAGACCTCGCTTATCAGTCAGCGACCCTTCCGATCGCCACACCACACCATATCTGACGTTGCACTGGTCGGAGGCGGGAACACGTTCATGCCGGGGGAAATCTGTCTGGCACACAATGG
>CAMOWU010000036.1 GCA_946628545.1 uncultured Bacteroides sp.
GGCTTTTTCTTTCTCTTGTGTTTTTGTTTTCCATGTGCAAGATACAACTTTTCTGCCAAACAGAGAGAATGAATGTGGGTGTTTTTTTTATTTTGCCTTTTGATAAAAAACAATAAAGGCGCATTCTGAGATGCGCCTTTATTGATTGTGTCATTTTGTTATGCTTTGTTTAGCACTTGAGTTTTTGTCCTGCACGGATTTTGGCCGTTTGTTTGATGCCATTCTTCTTGCAGAGATCCTTCACGCTCATTCCGTTTCTCTTTGCTATGCTGTAGAGCGTGTCGCCTTTCTTCACCTGATAGGTCTTTGACTTCTTGCTCTGTGCCACCTTGCGTGATGCTGTGTTGCGACGGCTGTTGGTGGCAGGTTTCTTGTCGGCAGTCGCAAGTGCGCTTTCAAGGTTGTTCTGTTCGTTGGCTACAGAAGCGAGAGCGGATGTGGATGTACGTGCTTCTTTCTGTATTCTTTCTCCCCGATAGATGTAGTAGTCGTTGACGATATCCTGGTTGGGGAAGTCGAAGAGCAGTGCGGGGTCGATGGCCTTTCCTGCGAGTAGTGTCTCGAAGTGGAGGTGTGAACCCGTAGAGCGTCCGGTGTTGCCTCCGAGTCCGATGGGCTGTCCGGCTTTGACGATTTGGTCGGGGCTGACAAGATGTTTGTGTAGGTGTCCGTAGAGCGTTTCGAGTCCGTTGGTGTGTCGGATCACGACGTAGTTGCCGTATCCGTTTGCATCATACTTCACGACGCGTATTTTTCCGTCGAAAGCGGCGCGGATGGTGTCGCCCACATAGACTTTGATGTCGAGTCCCTGGTGCTGACGGTGCCAGCGGTATCCAAACTTAGAGGTTACTACACGGCTTGGCGTAGGCATGCAAAAACCCCTAAGGTCGATTTTGAAGTTTGACGGTACCGCACCGGACACGCTATGCTTGCTGGAGTTGTCCCAGGAAGAGTAGATGTCGGCAGAAGGGTTGTTGAGGTTGGCATTGTTAAGGATCTTGTGTGCTTTGATGGTGCTGATGTCTTTCATCTGTCGGTCGGACGTCGCTTGGTGTGCGATGATGTCCTGTGCCGAGAGCTGTAGGCTTGACATGGACAGCAAGACAAAGCCGAGTGTCTTTTTGATAATGGAGATTGTCACGTTTTCAAGTGGTTTAAAAAGTTAATAAATATGTTTAGTATTCATCGTTGGCGTAGAGGAACTGGAACATTGACTGCTTGTAGTCGAAGATTTCTTCGGGTTTGAAGAATCTGTTGAGTTCTACGATGGCGTTTTCTGGTGAGTCGGAGGTGTGGATGATGTTTTCTTGGAAACTCATACCGAAGTCACCTCTGATGGTGCCAGGTGCTGCTTTTCGTCCGTTGGTGCTGCCAGTCATGCTTCTTACGGTCTCGACGGCATCAACACCTTCGTAGCAACAGCAGATGACAGGTGCTGCCATCATGGAGTTCTTGATTCTTTGAAAGAAGGGCTTTGAGGCGAGGTGTGCGTAGTGTTCGTTGAGCAGTTCGTCGGTAAGCTGCATCATTTTCATACCTGCAAGTCTGAGTCCTTTTCTTTCGAATCTCGCTGTGACTTCACCGACTATTGCGCGCTGCACTGCAGACGGCTTGAGTATAACTAAAGTTTTCTCCAACATTTCAGTGTCTGTTTTTTATAACTACGTTTTTACGCAATTTATTGTGCAAAGTTATAAAATTCTTTGTATTATCGGTAGGAAGTTAGTAACTTTTTAGGATTTATTCACATCTTTCGTGAAAAAGTGCATTTTTTTACGTAAAAGACAAAGTCGAGTTTGCGTTTTGCAAACTCGACTTTACAATTCAAGATGTTTTTTTGCGTATTTTCCAGTTGTGGACGCACACGAGGTTTCTGTGTGTTGGGGGAGTGGGTATGTGCCACTCCCCTGCCAGTGTGTCCTGCTGTGGGCTAAATGCTTTTCTCGATGTCCCAGACGAAAGCTCTGAGTCCGAGCATTTCCGACTCCTTGTCGATTTCGTGAAGTCGTTGGAGCAGTCGGTCCACTTTCTCGTCTTCCATGACGGAGATGATGGTGGAGCATGTAGCCGGCCATGCGTGTGATCCGAAGTGTGGTTCGCCAGTGTTGCTTCCTCTTCCGTTGGTCAGTGGAAAGAGTGTGAATCCTCGGCAGTTGGTACGGTCGAGTGCCGCTATCACTTTCTCGTAGGAGGCCTGGTCGAATGATATCATTACACTTTTCATTGTTGTTGTATTATGAGTGTTTTGTGTAAATTATTTTTTCTTGTTCTCGCTGAAAGCCTGTGCGTTGAGCATTTCCTCCTGCTTGTGCTTGTTCCAGTAAGCCTGGAGTTCGCGTTGCTTTCTCATGTTGCGTCTCTTGACCTTGACGCCATTCGCACCGAAGATACAGAACATGGCAGGCACATAGACCAGAGTCATGATGGTGGAAACGGTCAGACCTCCGATGATGGATACACCCAGTGGTCGCCACATCTCAGATCCCACGCCTTGTCCGACAGCGAGTGGCACCATACCGAGGATGGTGGTGAGCGTGGTCATGAGGATAGGTCTGAGACGGCTTCTGGCCGCTGTGACAGCGCTTAGTATGAGTCCCATACCCCTTTCACGCATGAGCTGTGTGTAGTCGATGAGCACGATACCGTTTTTCACCACGATACCGATCAGCATGATACCACCGAGCATGGACATGATGTTGACGCTGGTTCCTGTGAGTACGAGTGCGAAGATGATACCTGAGAGTGCGAAGACGATGGAGAGGATGATGATGAAGGGGTAGGTGAGCGACTCGAACTGTGCGGCCATCACGATGAACACGAGCAAGATGATCAGTATGCCGAGTGTACCGAGGTCGCGGTTGGCATCTTGCTGGTCTTCGTAGGAGCCGGCCACCTGTACGGTCACACCGTTTGGACGGTCGATCTTCTCAGTCAGTTGGTTACCCAGTTCCACACCCTCGGACAGTGCGTGTCCGTCCTTGAGCACGGCCCTGACGGTGACGATACGCTGTCGGTCCTTGCGCTCGATGGTTGGCGGGATGCTCGACTCCTCGATGGTGGCGATGTCACCCACTCTTATGTTCTGTCCTTGGTTGTTGGGTATGAGCATGTTCTCCAGGTCGTTGATGCTCTGTCGGGCCGTGGGTTCGAATCGCACCTTGATGTCGTACTCCTCGCCGTCCTCACGGTAGTATGACATGAGGCTACCGTTGATGAGGTTTCTGATGTGTCCGGCTGCATCGCTCAGTCCCAGTCCGTAGATGGCCAGTTTGTCGCGGTCGAAGTTGATGAGCAGTTCAGGCTCGTAGTCCGAGCGTGAAGTCAGTGCCTCTGTGATGATGGGGCTGTTTCGGAAGGAGTCGCGCAGTGCTGATGCGTATGCGTTGGTGGCTTCCATGTCGTAGCCATAGACTTCGAAAGTGGCCGTGTTCTGGCCGCCCATACCTCCTTGCTGTCCACCCATCAAGATCTGGTATCGTGCCAGTTCCGGTATCTTCTTACAGTCTTCGCGCATCTCGTCGCAGACCTGTGCCAGTCTGATCTTACGTTCGTTTGACGGTACGAGTGTGATGTTGTAGGAGATGAGGTAGTCGCCGTTTGAGCTCATGGAGGCGAAGGTGTTGTTGTCGCCAGCCTGTCCCACTCGGTAGTTGATGACCCTGATGTTGTCGCCGTAGCGTTCTTTCCAGAGGTCGGTCATTCTTTTTGCCATTTCTTCGGCCTTATCTACTCTTGTACCGATGGGAAGTTCCAGTGTGGCGCCGATACGTCCGTTGTCGTTGGCGGGGAAGTACTCGCTCTTGATGCCCACCACTTTGGCAATGACCAGTGAAAGCACGAAGACCAAGAAACTGCCGATGATGACTGTGGTGCGGTGGCGCACAGCCCAGTTGATGCGTGCTGTGTACCAGTCGTCGAGTTTAGCCAGCGCCTTGGATATGGGTGTGTAGAAGATCTTGAATGCCTTGCTTTGCTTCTTCTGAAGTTTGAGCATCTGTGAGCAGAGCATAGGTGTGAAGGAGAGAGCTGAGGTGGTTGACACGGTCATGATGACGCACATCATCCATCCGAGCTGTTTGAAGAGCACACCCGACATACCCGACACCATTGTCAGCGGGAAGAACACGCAGATCATGGTGAGTGTGGATGCGATGACCGATATGGCCACCTCGTTGGTGCCGTGTATGGCCGCTTGTTTGGGGTCCGACCCTCGCTCGATGTGCGTGGTGACGTTCTCCAGCACCACAATGGCGTCATCGACGACGCTACCGATGGCTATTGACAGACATGACAGCGAGATCATGTTGAGCGATCCTCCCGTGGCGTAGAGGTAGATGAATGACGCGATGAGCGACATAGGGATGGTGATGGAGATGATGACTGTGGCTCTCCATCGTCCGAGGAAGAAGAACACCACCAGCACCACGAAGAGCATGGCGTAGAGGATGGTTTCGGTGAGGGTGTTGATGGTGTTGAGGATGTTCTCAGAGGTTTCAACAATCACACCGATCTTGACGTCGGATGGCAGGTTCTTCTGGATTTCAGGCAGTTGCTTCTTCACGGCGTTGGAGATGGCTACGGAGTTGGCACCGCTCTGTTTCTGCACGATGATCATGGCACCCTGGTTGCCGTTGGTGAACGACTTCTGTGCCCTCTCCTGCACGTCATCGACGATGCGTGCCACGTCGCGCAGATAGACATTGACGCCGTTTCGGCTTCCTACGATGACGTTCAGCATCTGTTGCGGGTCGTTGAACTCGCCCTCGATGCGCACGGAGTAGGTGTTGGATCCTATATCTACGTTACCGCCCGTGATGTTCCTGTTCTCGGCAGCGATGGCCGCGCTGACTTGTGCCGCGCTCAGTCCGTAGGCCTCCATCTTCTGCGGGTCCATGTAGATATTGATTTCTCGTTCGGGTGCACCGGCGATAGACACCGATCCCACTCCGTCGATACGTGCCAGCGGGTTGGCGACGTTGTCGTCGAGGATCTTGTAGAGTGCCTTTTGGCTTTCCTCCGCCTGTGCTGAGAGCAGCAGGATAGGAATCATGTCGGACGAGAACTTGAACAGAATAGGTGTTTGCGCTTCGGTTGGCAGTGCGTTGCTGACCATGTCGAGTTTGTCTCGCACATCATTGGTCAGCACGTCGATGTCGTGTCCGAATTCAAATTCCAGTGTGACCACCGACACGCCCTCCTTGGAGTTGGAGGTGACGTGCTTGAGGTGTTCCACGGAGTTGAGCACGTTCTCGATGGGTCGTGTGACGTTGTTCTCGATGTCTTCCGACGATGCTCCTCCGTAGTAGGTCATCACCATGATGGTGTTGGTGTCGATGTCTGGGTAGAGGTCGATGGGCAGTCGCAACAGTGAGAAAAATCCCAGAATCACGATAGCCAGGAATACCAGACTCGTCATAATCGGTCGTTTGACCGCTCCTTCATATAGGCTCATATTGGTGTATTCGTCTTTTAAAAGATTTCAGAATCAGTTATTTCACCACTTCCACTTCTCTGCCGTTGGCCAGTCGTGCCATACCAGCGATGACCACTTCGCTACCTGGTTCCACGCCGCTGATGATTTCGTACTTGTCGTCGATGTGCTTGCCCAGTTCCACTTTCTGGTAAGTCACTTTTCCATTGTTGTGGATATAGACGTAGCGGTCGCCGGCACCTACTTGCTTCACGAGTGCGATATCCGGGATGAGCACGTGGCTTTCGCTACCCATGTTGATGGTTGCGCGGGCGAACATACCCGGGCGCACTTTCTGTGAGGAGTTGTTGACGATGACTTCGACGGGGAAGGTGTGTGTGTTGGCATCGACGGTGGGGTAGATGCGTGAGATGCGTCCTGAGAAGTGCTCTCCCTCATAGGCGTCGAGTTGGATATCGACGTTCATGTTCCTATAGACGAGTTTGTAGAATCTTTCAGAAACGTTGACAATCATCTTCACAGGGTTGAGTTGTTCGATGGTGAGGATGGGAGTTCCCGAGTACATGTCTCCGTCGTCGTAGTTGCGTGCTGTGACGACGCCGCTGATGGGGCTGACGAGTTTGGTGTTTCTTGCCATCTGCTTGTAGAGTGTCTCTTGCACGTCGAGGTTCATCTTGGCGTTGTCCCATTCTGCTTTGGAGGCACCACCTACTTTATAGAGTCCGTCGGTACGGTTGAACTCCGTTCTCAGGTTCTCGATTTGGAGTTGCATCTGGCGCAGGTTGGAGGCGTCGAGTTGCACCACGGTCTGTCCTTTGCTGACATGGTCGCCTACATCTACATAGACCTTCTCGATTCGGTAGGGTGTGTTGGGCGAGATGTTGTTTTTCACGTCGCTCTCCACATTGGCCGTATAGGTTTCAGTCTGAGGTATTTCCTCACTTGTGACCTTTTGCACTTTCACCTGTATTTTTTCCGCAGGTTTGGTGGTTTTCGTTTCTTCCTCCTTGCTGGAGCATGCAGCGATAGTCAGTGCTCCTATCAGGAGGGCGATGGCTTGGAATGTTTTTCTCATTGTATGTGTAGTTTTTTTTGATTTTTCCTTTTTTATAGATGCTATAGACCTGATAGATGCTATAGACTTGATGGATGCTATAGACTTGATGGATGCTATGGGCTATTTGAGATTACTTCAGATATGTTTCTTTGCCGAGAGTGTAGTCGAGGTCGGCCTTGTTGGTGAGATAGTCGTAGATGGACTGGTTGTAGGTGAGTTTAGACTGTGTGAGTGCCACTTCGCTCTCGTTCATCTCCAGCACAGTACCTCTTCCCACTTCGTATCTCTTGGTGGAGATCATGCGGGCTTTTTCTGCCTGCTCGATGGCCAGACGGTTGCTGCTCACCTGTTCGATGCTCGAAGCCATGTTGGTGCTGTAGCTCTGTACCGCCATGGTGAGTTGCCGTTCGGTGTTCAGTCGGCTGTCCTGCAGTTGTTCCATCTGCAACTTGTTGGTTTTGAGCTTGGTCCAGTTGCCAGCTCTGAAGATAGGTATGGAGAATGTGATTTGGAAGTTGGAGCTGGAAGCCCAGTCGTAGTTGAATACGTTCCAGTTTTCGTTGTAGAGCGACTGGTATTGGTAAATCCAAGCGAATCCGACGGTAGGCAGGAAGTTGGTCTTCAGGAGTTTGCGATTTTGGGTGAGCATTTTCTCGTTGAGATCGAACTGCCTCATCTGCGTGTTGTTGCTGAGGTCTCTGTCGGGATCGGTGATGTCGGTCAGAACGAGTTTGTCCTCGTAGTTTTCGAGTCTGTCGTTGATGTTGATGTTGACATCGGCGGTGACTCCCATGAGCACTTTCAGTTGGAGTGCAGCCAGTGTGAGTGCGTTCTTGGTCGATACCATAGACGACTTGGTGTTTCGCATCTGCACCTCGGCAGTGAGTGCGTCGAATTCGCTGACTTTTCCGAATTCGTATTTTGATTTCACCACTTTGTAGTTCTCTTCACTGGTCTGGAGGCTTTGTTGCATGACGTTGTAGCTGTCTTGTGCCAGCATGGTCTGGTAATAAGCCTTGGTGACCTGGTTGATGAGATCGAGTCGTGATGAACGTGCTTTCTCCAGCGACAGTTCGATGTCGGTCTTTGTGATCTTCATCGTCTGATAGACAGCGGGCGCGAAGATGGGGAAATTGACGTTGAGTGCTGCCACACCGGTAGCCGTTCCGTCCTTACCCATTTTGAAAGAGTTGCCGTTGAGTTTCATTTCCGCTGCCAGGAGCGTGTGTGTCATACCTCCTGTGATGGCCACTTCGGGCAGCAGGCTTTGCCAGGCCTCTTTGTCCGCGATATTTTTCAGCTGGATGTCTTTGTCTGCCACTTTGATGGTGGGATTCTCACTCAGTGCTATTTCAATAGCCTTTTCGAGTGTGAGGTCAAGTGTGGCTTTGTTGTCTTGTGCTTTGACAGGTATGGCCATGAACGCAGCCATGCCTATCAGCCATGAATGAATTGTTGTTTTCACCTTAAAATATAATATTATGTTAGAATTCGTACTTGTTGAGTATTTCCAATCCTTTTTCTGTGCATATACCTCTGAGATTCACCAATTGGAAGCTCTTGAAATAATCGTTGAAGTTGATTTCATTGAAGATGTTGGAGTTGACCAATGCTTCCTTGAGCATCCCATACAGTCTGATGAGCAGTTCGAAGTCAATGTCGTCTCTGAACATTCCTTCAGCCACCCCTCTTTCCATGAATTCCTTGGCATGCTTGTTGCGCTCGGCTTTCTGCTGACTGAAAAACATTTGCACTTTCCTGTAGTGTGCAAGGTCGATCAGAAAATTGCAGTTGATGCCCCTGATTTGCCCGATACTGACACTCAGCCATTTGAGGAAGGCCTCAAAAAACGTGGTGCCTTCTTCGTTGACGATGTTAGCAATAGCCTGTTGGGAATTCTCAGCGTCGATTTTCAGACCTTCAATGAGTAGTTCCTCTTTGTCTTCAAAGAGTTCGTAGATGGTGCGCTTGGATATGCCAAGGCTTGCGGCAAGGTCGTCCATTTTGACTGCCTTGATTCCTTTCCGTCTGAATTCGTTGAATGCGAATTCAGCGACATACCTTTTCTGGTTGGCGTTGTCTTTCTGTTCTTTTGCCATTTTCGTCTTACTGCATGAAATTTCGTGCAAAGTTATAAAGGAAAACTTTCAAAACCAAAATAGTTTTCTGCATTGTTGTAGTAAAGGCGCTATTTTTAATTTATTTAATAAATGAATGTAAAAAAATATGATTAACTTTGCCAAATGTGAGAAATAGATTGTTGTTTCCGCACCCAGGACGGTTGTCCAAGGCTCTGTGACCTGAGCCATTGGGACCGATATTGCAGCACAAGCAAAACTTGTATCACTAAACTAAATATTTCATGAGAAGACTTTTATTATCCGCCATGGTTTTAGCATCGACCACCATGGTGTTCGCTCAGACAGCCCGTGAGGAAATTCATGCGAAGAAAGAGCGTTCAGGCAGTAACTATCTTGCCTATGAGACCCCTACCCAGTCGTTAACGCCATCACCGAAGGGCTATGAGCCGTTCTACATCAATCATTATGGCCGCCATGGATCCCGTTGGTTGCTGGGCGACGGTGATTACAAACGTCCGCTCATCACCCTTCGAGAGGCCCATGATTCTGGAAAGCTGACCGCTTTGGGCGAGGATGTCTTGGCGCGTCTGGAGCGTTTCTATCCTTGCACGATTGACCGTTTGGGCGACCTGACCACGGTTGGTGAACGCCAGCACCACGGCATCGGCAAGCGTATGACCGAGCGTTTTCCCCAAGTGTTCAAGGGCGATGCAGAGGTGGATGCCCGTTCTACGGTAGTGATCCGTTGCATCCTGAGCATGACTGCCGAATGTGAGGAGATTATGGGTTTCAATCCAGACATCAAGATGCACAACGACGTGAGTGAGTCGTTGCAATACTATCTGAACCAGACCGACAGCAAGTATATGCACGATATCCGTTGGGTGGGCGATGATGTGAAAGCCGCTTACCGCGACAAGTTCACTCAGCCCGAGCGTTTCTGCAGTCAGTTGTTCACTGATGGTGTGCGTCATTTCGAGAAGGAATCGCAGGCCAAGACCTTCATGCGCAGGATGTTTGAGATTTGCAGCAATATGCAGAGCCATGACACCGACATCTCTTTCTATGACTTGTTCACCGAGGACGAACTTTACGACCTGTGGAAGACGAAGAACATCGAGTGGTATATCAACTACGCCGCCTCTCCATTGTCGAAGACGAAGGTTCCTTTCTGCCAGTACAACTTGTTGAAGAACATGCTCGACACCGCCGACACGATTCTGGTAAGCGGTCGTCATGGCGCGACGTTGCGCTTTGGTCATGAGGTGTGTGTGATGCCTCTGGCCTGCCTGCTGGAGCTCGACAGTTGCGGTCGCCAGGTGGAGAACCTCGACGAACTCGACCAGAAGTGGGTGAACTACCGCATTTTCCCTATGGGTTGCAACATCCAGTTGGTCTATTACCGGCCGAAGCGAGGCAAGAGCGGCGACATCCTTGTGAAAGCGCTGCTGAACGAGAACGAGGCAACACTTCCCGTTCACACCGACCAATACCCCTATTACCGCTGGAAAGACGTTTCCGCTTATTTCCGCAATAAGCTCGCCAGTTACAGGGAAGACGACTGAGCTCCATAAGGCATCAAAAAACGGCAGGACTGAATCCTGCCGTTTTTTTGATGTGCTATAGATTTTATAGACGCTATAGATTTTTATAGACGATTATAGACGCTATAGATTTTATAGACGATTATAGACGCTATAGATATTTATAGGCACTATAGGAGCTATAGCTGCGATAGGGAAGATTTACTTGATGTAGATCTTCTTGCCATCAACGATGTTGATGCCCTTCTGAACGCTGTTGAGACGCTGGCCAGTGATGCTGTAGATGTTCTTGGCATTCTTCAGGTCAACAGTAGTCTCTGCAGTCTGGATGTCCTTGATGCCTACAGGAGCCTGAGTTCCGATGTACTTCAGTTTGAAGTTGTCGGCCACGATCCAAGAAGCGTTGGTATCCTCTACGCGCAGACCTACAGTTGTTGGGTTCACACCGTCGGAGTAGAAGTCAACAGTGAAGTGCTCAGGAGTACCAATTGTCACAGCGATGCCCACAGGAGTGAGGTAGTAGTTGCCGTTGTTGTTGGCCATCAGGTAAGCACCCTGGATGCCTTCCTCTGGGATAGCGGTCTGGTTGGTAGCGTAAGCGTCAGCCTCGAGTGTGTAGTAACCCTCTGGGAGTGTCACGTTGATGGTCTGACCGATGTTACCATTGTGGAGAACCGCGCCATTGGGACGCCAAGCCTCAATGAACTGGCTGATGACAATCTGTCCGTCCTCGCTGGTGTATTCAGTGTTGCTCTGGTAGCCCTGGTTCTGACCGATGCGGTCCTCGAGGGAGTCAGTAGTGATGGTCCAGTAGTTGGCGTTCTGCATGGCGAAATTAGCGTTGATGATCAGGCCAGTGAGGTCAACTGCAGATTCAGCAGTAGCGTCAGCGAAGCCTTCCTGTCCGAGCACGTAAGCAGCCCAAGCCTTGGGGAACTGGTCGATGTAGCTCTGAACTGTTGGGTTGTCCTTGTAGCCGTCGTTCATACCTTCGCTCACCTCGTCGATGAGGTCAGTCAGAGTGTTGTCGGTAGAAGAGAACTCAGCCTCTTGCATCTTGTTGAGGTAGTCGTTGAAGATCTCGTCGAGCTGAGTAGTGAGAGTGGCACTCTCAGCAGCGTAGTCGATGGCATTGCCAAGGTCGGTCAGTGCAGCCACCTTGTCGGTAGTGCTACCTGCGAGTGCTTTCTCACCCTTGTCGCTGGCGTTGCTCAGTCCGTCCTGTGCTGCGAGCACGTTGCCTGCACCCTCTTCGAGAGTTTTGTTGGCCTCCTCGATCAGAGCAGTAAGCTCGCTGTTGAGCAGGTCGTCCTCAAGTGCGTTGTAAGCGATAGAGAAGGTGTACCATACCACCCAGCTGTCGCCTTCCATCTGGTCGGCTTTCACACCGAATGTGAGGTCACCGCCTTCAGTTGCAACCACTGTTGAAACTGACTTCTCGAGTTTCTCGGCGTAGTCGTCGTTCTCGAACACGTCGTGTGCTGTCTGCTGGTTGTTAGGCACGTAGAGAGGCTCTTCCTCAGTACCCACGTTTGCTTTGCCAGAGAATGCTGCTTCGTCGGGGTTAGCGATTTCCACCACGTTGGTGAGCGCAGTCTTGCTGTGTCCTGCGAATACGAAGGCGAGTTCGTTGCTTGGAGCGTAGTTCTCGTAGTTGACTGTATTGGCAGCTGTGCGGTAGAATGCCCTTGTAGTGATGGTGTACTTACCAGCAGGCAGACCGGAGATGGTGCGAGACACTTCGAATGGAGACTGGTTCCAAACCTCGGCTGTTCCGTACTGAGTCTTGAAGTTGGAGGCGTTGCCATATTTCCACTCCTTGTCGGGAACGTTGGCACCAGACTGTGCTGTGCCGCTGTAAGTGTAGGCGAGCTGTTCGAAGAGCACTGAGATGTCGAGGTCCTTGGCAAGAGGTTTGCCAGAAGCCACGGCAGCGTCCCAAGCCTTCTGTACCTCCTCCACGTACATGGAGTCAACAGAAGCGATGGCAGTGTTGATTTCCTCCACAGTCCATGTAGGCTCGTCGTTGAGCTGCTCCATGATCTGGTCGTTGAGGTCGTTGAGGCGCTCAGCGAAAGCAGGAAGATCCTCTTCGTACTTCTCAATCATATCCTGAAGGTCACCGTCGTAGAACTCAGTCAGTTTGTTGTAAGCGTTGATAGAAGCCTTGGCCTGTCCGAGCAGGTTGTTGATGTTGTCGGCAGCCTCCTTGTTGGCGTCTTTGTCTGCGCTCTGCGCGCTCACGAGTGATGCACCTTCAGTGACTACCTCACGCAGTTCGTCTTTCAAGGTCTGCTGGAAGTACTCGTCGAGAGCGCTTTCTGCAGAAGAAACTGCTGCCTGAAGAGCGAGGAGCGATGGGTCGAAGTCGATACCTGTTCCCACGTAGCGGAGCGAGATACCGTCGATGAAGAGGTGAGGCATTGAGCCGGAACCATTGTTGGTAGCCTGGTATCCTACAGAGAAGTATCCTGATGTGGGTTCATCCAGAGTGAACTTCACGGTCATTGTCTGCCAGCTGTTCTGAGCGAATGTAGTTTCCTGGCAGAGATATTCGATACCGTCGTTGGTCACGAAGCCCATGAGGTTTTTGGCTATAGCACCTGTACCACCACCGTTGTAGTAAGAGATGGTCAGCGTGTAAGTTCCATCAGGAATGGTCACTTGCTGTGTGTATTGCGAAGTGGCAGACCAAACGCTTACGAATCCGAGGAGTTTGCCTTCGGTTGAACCGTCGGACATAGCAGTTGGAGGTGGGAAAGCTGCGCCACCAAGCCAAGCGTCGCTACCGATAGCGAACACACCACTGGCGCGTGCATTCTCGTTCATGTTGCTGGCTTCCCATCCTTGAACGGGTTGCATACCGTAGTGCTCAACCTGACGTCCGTTGGCGCCGTTGGGGTCAACCATGTCGTAGTCGTAGGTGCAGATACCGTCGGTGATAGGTTCGTCGAGTGAGAAGTGCGGGTTGGTGATGAAGAATGCAGAGAAGTCAGTTGTTCCGGCAGCATTGGCATCCTTTTGGCTTTGGATGGCAGCCTGCACCTGCTCAAGAGTGGCAGATGGGTTGTTATAGACAGCCAAAGCGTCGGTTACGTCCACCTTGAGGTCGCGGCCTTCATTGATGGCAGCCAGCAGTTCCTCCTTAGCGGCTGCGATTTCAGCGGCCTGGAGTGGAGTGGGGTCGATGCTGTAGAGTTTCACGCTGTTGATGAACAGGTGAGGAGCAGATCCAGAGCCGTAGTTGCCCGACTTGTAACCCAGAGTCACTTTACCACTTGTGGCTTCCTTGAGGAGGAAGGTGATGGTGTCGTTGATCCAAGTGCTTGTCTGGTACTGCAGCAGGCTTGACTCGTATTTCTTCTCGTCGTTGGTTACGAAACCATTGTAACTCTCAATGACAGCCGATGCGCCGGCGGTGTTCTGGAGTTGCACGATCATCATGTAGCCACCGGCAGGAAGTTCAACATCCTGCGAGTAGGTGATGCCGGCGCCCCAAACAGCCACCATACCAAGACCTGGTCCGGTGATGTCTTCTTCGATGTAGGGAGCGTAGTATTCACCACCGAGTCCTGGGAATGTGGTTTCAGTAGCATTGTCGTCGATGAAAGAGAAGATACCGGCAGCACGTGCGTTGGTACCGTCAGTGCGTTGAGTGGAGTTGGCGTTCTCCATTATTCTGACATTGTCGGAAGGGTTGGCGGCAGTCCAGCCAGTCACAGCCTGCTGGCCGAAGAGTCCGAGTGTCACGTCGCTTGTTCCTACGGGCACATTGGTCATGTTGTAGTCGTAGGTGACGATTGTCACTGTGGTGGGCTGGTCAGCGGTGAAGTCGGCGTTCTGCAGTTTCGAAGTCATGTCCGAGAGGACCTTGTACTCCGTCTGTGCGGAAGCCTGCTGTGCTGACAGCGAAGCCATAGCGACAAGTGCGAAAGTAAAAAACTTTTTCATGTGCTAATAATTAATTAAGTTGATGATAAAAATGTAGTTTCTGTTGACTGATATCTCGATAAAATGCTTTGATTATGCAAAAATATAACTTTCATGCTAATAAAAAAAGAAAAAGTTTCATTTTTAACAAAAAAGATGCGCTTTCGCGCACCTTTTTTATACGATGCCTTGCGCCATCATGGCCTTGGCTACCTTCATGAATCCAGCCACGTTGGCGCCTCGGACGTAGTTGATGTAGCCATCGGGTTGTCGTCCATACTCCACGCACTGCTGCTGTATGGCGTGCATGATGGTGTGGAGTTGCTTGTCCACCTCTGGTGCCGACCACGACAGGTGCATGGCGTTCTGGCTCATCTCCAGTCCGCTGGTAGCCACTCCGCCTGCATTGACTGCCTTTCCTGGTGCGAAGAGCATCTTGGCCTCGATGAAGGCATCGATGGCTTCAGGCGTGCATCCCATGTTGCTGACCTCGCCCACACACTGGCATCCGTTTTCGATGAGTTGACGTGCGTCGTCGCCGTTGAGTTCGTTCTGGGTGGCGCAGGGCAGTGCGATGTCGCATTTCAGTTCCCAAGGCCGTTTGCCAGGGATGAATGTGGCTTCGGGGAACTCGTCGGCATAGGGTTGGCAGATGTCGTTGCCTGATGCGCGGAGTTCGAGCATGTAGTCGATTTTCTCGCCGCTGACACCTTCAGGGTCATAGATGTAGCCATCCGGCCCGCTGATGCTGATGACCTTGGCACCCAGTTGTGTAGCTTTGGTGGCTGCTCCCCACGCCACGTTTCCGAATCCGCTGATGGCCACGGTCTTGCCTTTGATGTCGATGCCATGTGTCTGCAACATCTCGTTGACGAAGTAGAGCGCTCCGAAGCCAGTGGCCTCAGGACGTACCAGCGACCCACCGTAGGACAGTCCTTTGCCTGTAAGCACCCCGTTCCAGTGGTGTGTCAGTTTCTTGTATTGTCCGAAGAGGTAGCCTATTTCCCTGGCTCCCACGCCGATGTCGCCAGCTGGCACATCCTCGTCGGGCCCGATATGGCGGTAGAGCTCGTTCATGAAGGCCTGGCAGAAGCGCATCACCTCGGCATCGCTCTTGCCTCGGATGCTGAAGTCGCTTCCACCCTTGCCACCACCCATAGGCAGTGTGGTGAGTGCGTTCTTGAATGTCTGTTCGAATCCGAGGAACTTGAGTATGGACAGGTTGACCGATGCATGGAATCTGAGTCCGCCCTTGTAGGGGCCAATGGCGCTGTTGAACTGCACCCTGTATCCGATGTTGACTTGCACCTCGCCTTTGTCGTCCACCCAAGGCACACGGAAGGTGATGATGCGCTCTGGTTCCACCAGACGCTCTATGATTTTTGCCCGTTCGAATTCTGGATGCTGGTTATAGACATCCTCTATCGACGTGAGTACTTCTTTGACTGCTTGCAGGTATTCAGGTTCACCTGGATGCTTGCGCTCAAGTTGAGACATGATTTCCTGAATCTTCATAGTGTTTGAATTTTTTTTGGTTAGTTTTTATGGAGTAGAAATGGAAGTTAAAATGGGAGTTAAAATGGAAGTTAAAATGGAAGTTAAAATGGAAGTTAAAATGGAAGTTAAAGGGGGAGTTAAAGGGGGAGTTAAAGGGGAAGTTAAAGGGGATGCCCCACCTGCCCTTCGGGCACCCCTCCCCTCGAAAGGGGAGTGGAGTTCTTATTCCTTGATTTTCTCGATGATGTCGGAACTGATTTCCACGGAAACCCCGAGGAGATTGTCGAGCATGACGACGATTGTTCGTTTTCTGTTGCCTTTCACCCTGACGAAGGTAGCGGTCAGCCCCGAGAAAGCTCCGCTAACAATCCTTACCCTTGTGCCTTTGGTGAGATCGACGTCGTCGGGCATCAGGAAGCGTTTTTCACCGTCGCTGTCCGCAACTCGGATGAAGTCCTCCATTTGCTTGTCGGGTACGGTCATGAACTTTCGTTCTTCTCCGCGCCCAATCATGGCGTATTGGATGAACGGATAGCTGTCCTTGATTGGCTGTATGTCGATCCTTCGTCCTTTGACGAAGAAAAGGCTTGCAATGACCGGCACTCTGGTGACCTGTTTTTTTCCGTGGTATGTTCTCACCACTTCCCGTTTAGGCATGTAGAATTCGAGTTCTGTTGCCTGGCTGAGCACGCTTTCGGCCTTAGCCTCGCTCTTATAAGCTCGCATGACGTACCAATGCACGGCTTTTTTCTCTTCCAGCTGCCTTTGTTCACTGGTCATCAGACTGAGTGTGTCGGTGGGTTGGTCGTTTGTCTTTTCCATACCGCAAAATTACATCTTTTATCCGTTACGCGATACTTTTAGGGCAGTAAAAAAATTTTTTTTCAAATTTTATTCAAAACTCTTGGTTGTATCGTGATTTCGGTGTACTTTTGCAGTTGCTACTGAAAAGATACCGTCAGTACAGGTTATAGAGTGAATCCTTCATTTGCTCGTATCTTAAGGTGAAAAAAAGAAATACAAAGAAATTAAAAACAAAGAACAAAAAATCAACGTAACCAGTCGCTTATGACAAGAAGAATGAAAGAAAGTTGGCCGTGAAGACGGTAGTTCAAGTCACATTCAAAATGCGTTTCTCGCGTGCTTTGCAATTGCTGCATGCATGTATTGTGCGCTGACGTTGACGTTGTTCTTTGACTTATTGTACAACAACCATCATCCTGATCAGGTATTCCCTGTCTTTAGATTCAATGATTGGTCAGGCACCACTATGGCAATAGCTGTGTGCCTGCTTGTTCCCACATCACAAGTTCCAAGTCGTAAGACCTGGACTTGGATACACTCATCCAGTTCCTTGAGCTGATGATAAGTTTATCAGCAGAGGATGTGAAAAGTCTTCATACCATTTCTCACCTTAAAACCATACCTTATTTTTATATGATAAATTATATCAGTATTCACATACAGGCATTTGAAAACGAGCCTCTTTACGCTTGTCATCCTGTAGTCATTTCGTTTCAAACCGATCAGATGATGGACTCCAAGAACAACTTGGGAATTGCCATTTTTACAGAGCATCTCTGTCCAGTGCTTCTTACTGAGTTTCGTTCCTGCGATATGCGTAGAAAAGACATGCTGTTCTTCAAGGGCATATGCAAGGTCATCGACTATCCTTGGTTACCTGGGAGGTATTTCATGTTGGTGTCTCAGAAAGGCCAATGGTATGAACGAGTGTCTTTTTCTGTCAATCACAACTTCAAGGTGACCATAAGATCAGTTGGTGCATGCCTTCCAGGCAGTGAGTATAGGGTTTTGTCCGACCTGGCTCATGAGCATACCTCTGTCATGCAGTCTTTCTTCTCCATGCCAGCCTCTTATGATCTCAAGCGTCGTGTCCTTCAGATTCTCAAGTACAGGAACTACGAAGCGTGGTCGGAGGTGTATGCAGTTCCCTCGTACTCCAAATTGTCCCATTTGGTCATCGCCAGCCCCCCTTGTTGCAATGATGCCGTAGTCAGGGGATTCGTTCGTTTCGTCAGTATCTCCACTGGTTGTAAGTGTGAGTTTGTCGATTGCTCGACGTTGTACGACAAGACTCGTATGGATCCTTATGAGGGTTTGACGGATTTGATATCAAGACTATCGGGCACTAAAATGGATTCAGATTTCTTGTCCAACATTCAAGACGATGAAGTGAGACAGACTAAATTACTGTGTCTCAGTGAACTGGATTTTCTACTTCAGCCCCAAGGCAACTATATCGCCCGTCAGTTGTCGCGTCTTGACGACCATTGTGTCCTTGTTTTGGTAGGCAGTAAGGGAACGTTGACCGAGGTGTTGCCGATGTTGCGTAAGAAAGTAGGTACGATTCCCGAGTCGGATTTCTTGGCTTTAGGGTCTCCTTTGCTTGAAGAGGCGTTATCAATGCTGATGCTGAAATTGGCTCAGTGCTACGATCCCACCCCCGAGGCTCAGGACAAGTTGGTAAGAGTCTTCCAGACTGTAGCCCGAACAGGTCAGACGGATTTGCTGACCTACAACTTTGTGGATCAGTTGGTGACGCGTCATATCCTTCCCCGTTATGTAGATCGCATCAATATGTTGGATGTCAATGAGTTTGAAGACAAGAAGGACGAAGGATTGAAGCACTCTCGACTTCAGCCCTCCGACATTGACCTCAGTGTTTTCCAACAGGGTAGCGACAGTTATCAGGACTGCATGAAAGAGCTCGACGCTATGGTAGGCTTGCAGACGGTGAAGGACGACATCCGATCCACCGCCAACCGCATGCGTTTTCTGATGGAGCGTCGTGAACATGGGCTTCCCTCAGAATCCTTGTCGAATGGTCATCATATCGTGTTGACCGGCAGTCCCGGTACAGGCAAGACCACCGTGGCACGTTTGCTGGGGCGTATTTACCACCAGATAGGACTTATTTCCAAGGGTGACGTTGTGGTGGCTGAGCGTTCGAAGATTGTGGGAGAGTTTATTGGTCAGACCGAGCAGAACATGCAGATGATTCTGAGTCGTGCCAAGGGTAATGTGCTTTTCATCGACGAAGCCTATTCATTGTTCGAGAGCAGCTCAGGCAGTCGCGACTATGGCAAGCGCGCCATCGAATGCCTGTTGACCGTTCTTTCACAGCCCGACCCTGATATCCTGGTGATATTGGCAGGCTATGAGCACCCGATGATGGAATTGTTGCAGTCCAATCCCGGTTTGCCCAGTCGTTTTCCCTATCATTTCCACTTCCCCGACTATTCGTCGGACGAATTGATGGAGATTTGCGACCGTCTGCTGTCAAAGCAACAATACATCGTTTCCGAGGAGGTGAGGAAGTTGATGCACAATGCTATCCGTCAGGCTCTGGCCCACAAGGACGAGTTTTTCGGCAATGGCCGTTGGGTGCATCAGTTCATCTTCGACGCAGTTGTTCCTGCCATGGCCGACCGCTTGGCGTTCTTGCCCCGCCCTCAGAGCCGTGAGCAACTGCAGACCATCCTGCCCTGTGATGTGGAAAAGGCCGTGAAGAAGATGTTGCAGCATCGTCCTTCCTCCAACCCTCGTCCTAAGATTGTCGGATTCGGTGTTCAAACAGCCTGATACTCCGCATACCTATCTCTATACAGTATTCCGCCTGCAACCTTCGATGGTTACAGGCGGAATTTATTCAACTTATTATTCAACAACAAATCCAAAATTGATTCATGATGAACAACAATCAGTATTCCATTCTCCAGAACAGTCAAGGAGATGTCTTGCTAATCGTCAAACCCGGCCAGAGCGCCCCCACTACTCCTTACCTCTTCTATGATGGCAGTGATGCCATGCTGCTTTACCGCAGTGACTCCGATGCTGTGTTATTGAAACATGTCGAAGACGAGGCTCGGTTGGCCCTGTCATCTGTCGATGAGATCTTGGTTGTGGAGCGAGACGATGAGGAGCTTGTTCGCAGCTATGTGTCCAAGATTCTTCGTGTATCGGATGTGAGGTCTCTCATAGAGTGAGTTCCAATAGGCTTATGGTTCGATGTCCCTTTGCTATCTTACCAATACCTTCTTTCCTGCATGGATGTAGATGCCAGGGGTAGGGACGCTGACGGGGCGTCCGGTGAGATCGTAGTAAGGGGCATTGGACCAATCCGCATCTTTGTCAAGTGCCTGTGGGGTGATGATGCCACTGGCGATGGGTGTTTCGCCATCGTTGCTGAGGAAGACACTGCTGAGATAGAGGGTCTGTGTGGCATCTGTCTCAAAACCTACCATATAAATATGTGAGGGGTCGATGGCTTTCCCGCTATCTGTCTTCATGTTTTGCAGGTCGATAGTCACCGTCTTGTTGGTGCCCATGGCCTGCGAGAAGCATGGATTGAGATAGTCGTCTGTGTCGAATATCTTGATAGTGGGGTTGCTACTTGCTGCGCGCAAGAGTTTTACCACCAAGTAGTTGGCACCAGAGAAGTCGATGCCGTGCGGATAGCGCCATCCTCCGAAGTTACCTTTGTCGATTCCGGCGAAAGTGGCGACAGACCCCGCTTTGTTGAATTTGCCCATCAGGAACATGGATGGACTGAAAGCCTCAGGCGTCAATGGAAAAGGGTTGTCGGTGGCGTCGAATCCCACCTGTTGTGTTTTGCCCAGCAGTTGAAGCATGGTCTCTGCATATCGTTTGCCAATCATGCGGTAGCCTTCGGCGGTGAAGTGCAGTCCATCCGCTGCGCCAGGGCAGTTCTCCGATGAGATGACGTGTGCGTTGGGTATGACAGCCGAGGTGTTGGCGATGACTGCATTATGTCCCCAGCAGACTCCTCCCATCTTTTGCGAGAGCAGCTCGCCGATGAGCAGTGGTGTCTCTTCCTCTTTCAGTCCCAGTTCGTTGAGCATGCGGATATAGATGCGTTTCACCTTCACGGGCCAGTCTTTCTGTGTGTTGTTGGAGCATCCCTGGTGGAGCAGAATGCCCTTGATGACTCCAGCCTTCTGTGCTTTCTTAGCCAGATTGATGAGTGTGCGGTAAGGATTGTTGTCGTACTCCCGGCAGTAACCTTGCAGCCAATCCGCCGCCCCCTTGATGTAAGCGGCGCATTGGTCCTCATCGAAGAGCTCGATGGCACATCCGCCCACCGCCACATTGATGATTCCCACCGAGATGCTGTCGGGGAGGTTCTCCACCATGGTACGTCCGAAATAGTCGGCAGGTGTGAGTCCTGTCCAGTCGCGGCAGAGTGGGGGATAAGCCACATACCATTCCCCTTTCTTGCGCGATGAAGACGGCATATCGACTGCTGCCATCATCTTGAAACGTGAGGACACACCTGTTCGGTCTTGTGCCTCAATCTTGGCATTGCCCTCCATGTTCGACTGTCCGAAGCACAGATAGATGTGAAAATTGGGGTCGAAGCCATCAGGCTGTTCGATGTCTCCTCCATCTGTGATTTTGGTGATGTTGGCAGATAGCCTTTCGAAGAGTTCGATGTAGGAAGTGAGACGTTTGATGGCATTCTGGCGGAGTGCATCGGTGTTGATCTTCTCTGGTGCATAGGAGTCGAGAGCGTTCTTGAGGGTGTTGTAGATGGATTTGGAGGTCATCTCCGGAGTGTCTTTCCATTCGGTGATGAGGTCGGAAGCCTTTTGGTAGAGTTCCTGGTATTCCTCTGCGAGCGACTTGAAAGAGAAGCGCTTGCAGAAGTTCCATATCTCCTTGGCATTGCCGTCCATCGGCCAGTGTCCGCCGTTGCGGTAAGAAAACAGTTCTACGATAGAGCCGTTCTGGTCGTTGCTCCACACTTCCTTGTCGCCCGTGTACCATGAACCGGGGTTGTAGTTCTGTAGTTTGATGTAGGTGGTGAACTTGTTCATCTTCGCCATGTTCTCCACATAGTCATGAATGCCGTATTGCTGGTAGTTGAAGACGTCGTCGTCGTAGGCATGGCAGTGAATGAGGTTGACCGGTTTCTTGCAGTTGTTCCACGGTTGTTCGCTGAATTGTACACCGCTGGTGGGTGCGAAAGCCGTGATCTTGTCCTGCACATTGGGCATGCAGTGATACATGAGCATGCTTCCCATAGAGAATCCCGACCAATAGACTCGGTTGGTGTTGATGCCATAGCGCGACGCCATCTCGTCGATGGTCTGGAGCACAAAGTTCTGGTCTTTGGTGCCTCCGATGTCCCATGTGTTGCCATCGCTGCGGAGGTATGCCACCACGAACTTGGCTGTGTCGATGAGGTTGTAGAACTTGTCGGAGTCATACTGATATTCCGGGCTTTGGTTCATACCGTGAGTGACAATCATCAACGGCATGTTGGTCTGTTTGTTGTTGGGCGTGAAGACCACCATGT
Organism: uncultured Bacteroides sp.; assembly: GCA_946628545.1. GTDB lineage: Bacteria > Bacteroidota > Bacteroidia > Bacteroidales > Bacteroidaceae > RUG11857. The sequence goes on from CAMOWU010000036.1 coordinate 21,881, forward strand.
TGCGTTTTTGTCCGTTGACATTGATGTCGATGCTCTCCTTTTTGTAAGCGTTGGCGCACAAGGAGACCATCATGGATAAGATTAAGAAAAGAGCAGAATGTTTCATCATTATCATTGAGTTTAGGTTGTTTTTATTGCAAGTTGACGATTGGTATTCTTGGACGTGATTTGTCATGAACGACCATGAGCGATATGAACTTTCAAACGCGAAGGTCCGTGAAAATATCTTGCATGGCCCTATCTGGCTGGTTTGACGACGAGTACAAAACCTCCGCGGGCTCGGCAAGGCACGCTTTCTGGCAAATCGTTGCGGTTGACAAGATTCCATGCCCTGTCGATGTCGGCGTCCATGAAACAAGCCACTTCCACTTTTCCGCGAATGAGTTTCTTCAGTGCCTTGACATCGAGTTCCTTCGGAGTGTCTTCGCCGTTGATGCCCGCCACATACCAGTTCCTGCCTGATTGGCGTGCGATGACCGCATGCTTGGCGGGATAACCGCTGACAAGGTGTGTCTCATCCCATGCTGCAGGCAGTTGACTGAGGAAATCCTGTACGGGCTGTGGCTGAGCCAGGAAGCTCTCCGGACGGTCTGCCAGGTGCTGCAACCCGCTCTCGAAGAGTACGGTCAGCGCCAGTTCATGTGCATGGGTGGTGATGTGTGGATGCTGTGAATCCGAGAAAGCGCAGGGCGTATAGTCCATGGGACCGATGACATTGCGTGTGAAAGGCAGTGTGGCATTGTGTGCGGCAGCCTTGTCGGTGAAGGTAGGTACGTTGTTGTACCATTCAGCGCCATAGACTCCCTCGGTGGATAGCAGGTTGGGATAGGTGCGTTGCCATCCGCGCGGGATGGTTGCACCGTGGAAATTGATGAGCAGATGATGGCGTGCTGCACTCTCGAGTAGATCGATGCAGTAGTTCATGTTCATCTGGTTGTCGCCCGAGAAGAAGTCTATCTTCACTCCAGCCACTCCGATGCGCTCACACCATGCAAATTCCCGTTCTCGGTCTTCTGGTTTGTTGAGCCGGAATTTAGGTCCAGGAGCTCCGTTGATCCATCCCACTGAAGAGTTGTACCAGATCATGGGTTTCACCCCTTTCTCCTTGGCGTAGTTGACGGCATCCTCTACCGTTTTTCCGTCTTTCATCTCGTCCCACTCCGCATCAATCAGCACATAAGGCAAATGGAGGGTGGCGGCCATGTCAACATATTTCTTGATGATATTGTAGTCGTTGGAACCATGGTTGTAGGCCCAATAGACCCACGACACGACTCCTGGTTCAATCCAACTGGTGTCGGTGAGGGCGCATGGGGCAGCCACATCTGTGACCAAGGTGGAAGCCACTACATCCGCCAGTGAACCGACGATGACCACTCGCCAAGGCGACTGCCAATGAGCCTCCAACTTCATGCTGTTGGCGTCTGGGCAGACCATATAGTCGGTGGGGGCGTCTTGGTTTTTGAGCGACGACGCGCTGTGGAAGCGCTGAATGTTGGATTCAGAAATCAGTGCGAAGATGTCGTTGGCTGGTTGTATGAGAGCAGGGTAGCCCCAATGGCGGTTTCTGCCCTCGCCTGTGGTCGTCATGGGGAAGAATCCCTCATAACCTTCGGTCCATCGCATCATCCACCTCGGTGTTCCTTCGGGTATCCTGTATGTGGTCCGTTCTGTTCTCAGGCTGTCGCCCACTAAGGAAGCATCGTCGAGTTCGTACCGGAAGGTCATTCCGTCGTTCCAGAGCAGGAAGACGACACGTAGTTCATGTCCCTTGGGGTCGGTGTAGCGGCTGACATATCGATTGGCTTTGTTGGTGCAATGCGACTTCTTTCCCGCCAACATGTTGTAATCGGCATCCACACGCCCTTCGTTCTTCATGTCCACAAACTTCAAGTCCTCCCCGATGAGACCGGTTGTGACGCCCATTTCAGAAAGTGTCAGGACTTGCTGTCGCTGGAAAGAAAGCTGGTATTGTCCGTTCTGGTAGCTGAGTGTCAGTCGTCCATCTGGTGACTTGGCTGTAGTTGTGGCGGCATCGCTACCGTCTTTGTTTTCAGATGCAGCGAGGATGCACGCAGTCATCAGGCAGCAAATAAGGCTGAGAAGTCGATTCATAAGGCGTAGAAGTGGATGAAGGGGTTATTTGATCAGTATCTTTTTACCGCCCTTGATATAGATGCCCTTAGTGGGGTGGGTGACCCGACGTCCCGACAGGTCGTAGTAGGCATCGTCGGTTTGGTTGGTGTCGGCCACAGGAGCTGTAATGGCTGTCGCCTCCGTTTCACCGTCGATAGAGAGGAACACATCCTTCACATAGACCGACAGGTCGTTGACGGGAGTGGTGAATCCCGCCATGCGGATATGGGTGGGATCGAGTATTTCTCCCGATGCGGTCTTCAGGTCGTGGAGGTCGATTTTCAGTTCCTTGATATTTCCCATATCGAACTCACAGGGCTCGGCCCAGTAGTTGGCTGAGTCGTAGATGCGGAAGAACGTGTTCTTGGATGCGTTTCTCATCAGTTTGACCACCAGGTAGTTGTAGCCCGAAAGGTCAATACCTGGTTCTTCGGTGAACCGCCATCCTGCAAATCCGTTTGCCTTCATCTTCAGGAGGCTCATGGTGGCGGTGTGGGTAGCGCTGTTTTCATACAAGATATTGGGTATGAACCACTCTTTGCTCAGTTCAAAAGGCCGTTCAGGCACCTCATTGATGGGCTGGTATCTTTCAGCTGCGGCATAATTCACGGTGTAGTAGTCCTTATACCACTGGAAGCAAGCCACTCCGCACGCCTCGTAGGGATCCACGCCGTTGGCTTCCATCTTGGTCTTGAATGCCGGAGTGACCTTCTTACGGTAGATATAGTCGTCTATGTCGATGAAGTCGCCAGTGCCGGTCAGGGTCATGGAGATGTTGCCATAATAATCGAGTATGGCTTTGTAGGCTTTTCCCCATTTGCTGGTAGAGGCGGTGGCCCAAGTGCCGTAGTTCTTATAGACGGGTTGGTTGAACTCGTTGTAATGGTCGATGACCGATGTATTCTGAGGGCTCCAATCGACCTCGGTGATGACGATGGGGTTGGTAAAGACCACGGGTACCTGGTTGCCGAAGTTGGCTATTGAGGTCTGTGAGTTGTAGCTGTCGTCGCTCGTTCCATACCATCCTGCATAGTTGTGTACGGCAAAGCCTATCTGGTCGCCTGTGATAGGGTACTTGATATACGACCTGTAGTTGGACTGGTAACCTGTTCCTGGCACGAGAACGATACCCTTGAAGCCGTTCTCGCGTATCTTGTCCACGATGGGCTGGAAGAAGTCGTGGAGAGCTTGGTCCGACTCGCTCCCATCAGCCATGCGCACCCCGATGGGTTCGTTGGCCAGCTCGATGCTGATTTGGCCTGAATATTTGAGTATGGAGTCGTTCTTGGTCACTCTGTCCCACACGTCCATGAGGTATTTCTGATAGCTGCCCCCGACATAGATGGTCCCAGGGCAGACGCCTGGCGGGCGCATGATGATGTAGAGCCCGTGCTTCATACCAGCCTGAGCGATTCTCCAGTAGAGTGTCCTCATGTACTTGGTCAGTCGTGTCGGTGTGTATTTGCTGAAGTCGGCTTCCCCTGTGCCTTTCTCTCTGCTATCGACTTTCCAAGTCGTGGCATTTCCATTGGTCCAGCATGGGTCGAGATGCAGGCGGAAGAGGTTGCAGTATGCTCCGTTTGTGGAGTCGGTGATGGCGGTGAATAGTTTGTCGAAGTAGTTGACGCAACTGGCCACACTGGCATCATTGCAACTGTTGCCCCAGCGATAGGAGTTGAAATAGGGGCTGGGTGTGTCCATCACTCCATGCAGCACTACGGTGTTGCCAGATGGGTCTTTGAATTGGTTGCCATCTACATGCAGTGGAACCAGTTTTCCGTAGTTCACTTGCGCCATGGCCATGATGGATGCTAAGCACATCATAGTCGTCAGAAGAGTTTTTTTCATAATTGTCATCTTAGGTGTTTATTGGATTGTTGTGCAAATTTACGAATAAATCAGAATAAGCACCTTTCGTGAAAGAAACACTTCCTTTCATTTATGATACTTCATGGCAGATATGGGTTGTAGAGTCGTGTTTATCCCTTGCTCTTGAGGGTGAAGTCGAATCTCAGACCGCCGTTTTTGTTGTTGGTGACGGATATTTTTCCTCCGTGCAACACGACTGCGTTTTTCACGATGGCCAGTCCGAGTCCTGTTCCTCCCATCTCTCTGCTTCGTCCTTTGTCGATGCGGTAGAAGCGTTCGAAAAGTCGTGGCAGATGTTTGGGGTCAATCCCCACTCCGTTGTCGCTGAAAACGAAGTGCCAGGTGTTGTGGCGGTGTTCGGCGGAGAGCGAGATGGTTGTTCCTTGTCCTGCGTAGTTGATGGCGTTGGTGGTCAGATTCCTGAAGATGCTGTAGATGAGTTGCCAGTTGCCCTGCACAGTGACATGTGGCATGGCGTTTCGGAAGGTCATTTGCCGTTCTTTGAGACTGTGTTCGGATTCCATGATGATGTCGTTGACCATGGCGGTGATATCCACCCTTTCCCTGTGCAGCAGATCGGGTGCGTACTCCATCTTGTTGAGTGTGGAAATGTCTTGTAGCAGTGACGATAGTCTTTGTGCTTGTGAGTTGGTGCGGGCGATGAATCTGTTTCTCGTCGTGTCATCCATGTCTGGTGTGGCCAGAATGGTGTCGGTATAGCCGAGAATGCTTGCCACGGGTGTTTTCAGTTCATGCGCGATGTTCTGCGTCAGTTCCCGTCGCATTTGGTTTTGTTGCTCTTGTCGCTCTCTGCTGATGCGTTCGTCCATGCGCCGGGCATAGCGGTGCAGCAACCATGACAACCCCACCATGACGCTGATGGAGAACAGTATCAGGTGCCAGTCGTTGGTTTGGTCGAACGGCTCTATGAAGCGACGGTCGTAGTCGTCGAAGATGATGAAGATGATCGCATAGATGGCGAAGATGGCCATCACGCTCACCCACATTTTTCTGCCTTCAGATAGTTTTTTCATGCTTCAAATATGTATCCGAAACCTTGTCGTGCCACGATGCAGCGGTGATAATCGCCTATTTTCTTGCGTAGTCGTGTGATGTTGACATCTACCGCGCGGTCGGTGACCACCACATCTTTGGGCCATACACGGTCGATCATTTCCTGGCGTGAAAGCACCCTCCCATGGTGTTCGAGCAACAGGCTGAGCAAGTCGAATTCTGTTCTGGTCAGTGAAATCTCCTCCCCGTCTATGCTGACGATTTTTTTGTCGAGGTCGATGGAAAGCCCTTTATATCGAAGCGTTCTGGTGTTGTCTGTCTCCTCGTGTTTTGTGCGGCTCAGCACTGCGTTCACCCTTGCCATCACCTCACGGATGGAGAAAGGCTTCTTCACGTAGTCGTCAGCCCCCAGTTCAAATCCAGTCAGCATGTCTTGCTCCGTGTCTTTGGCAGTGAGGAAAATGATGGGTATGTGGGCTGTCTGCTCATCTTGCTTGATGATTTGGGCCAACTCGAACCCCGACATTCCAGGCATCATGACATCGAGCAGCAACAGGTGGAAGGCGCATAGGTCTTTCTTTAGTGCTTCTTCGGCGGAATAGGCCAGTTGGACTTGGTATCCAGCCGACGAAAGGTTGTAGAATAGGATTTCACATAAATCCTGCTCATCGTCCACTACAAGTATTTTCTTTTGTTCCATAATCGTTGGGCAGATGTGCCTTTATGGGGCGGTGCTGAGAAATAATGTCCTTTCAGGGTGTATAGGGGTCTTCTATAAATTCCCCGTTCACATATATCAATTTAAAAAATGGGTCAACATGAACTCTTTCGCAAATTTGGGTCTTTCTTTGCATCTGGCTGTTTGTCAGTCGGTCACAATGCCCGCATTGCTCCCTCCATCCGCACAGCCATCTACTAAAGAAATCCTCCAAATTTTCTGAAAGACAATTTATAGAAGACCCCTATAGCCATCCAGTTGTTTGCAAATTTACAAATTATTGGGGAAAAAGAAAGAAAAAATAGAGAATAATCTGATGTTCAATGACATCTCTTGAGATCAGAAGTTTCCTTGAACGGGCGGGTGTGATGGAAAAAAGAAACCGTGCTGGCTCAGAAAAGCCAGCACGGCAGCCTCAAGCCTGAATCTAATCTGATATTATCAAACAATTACTACATCCCTATCAGACCGAGGCTTAGTCGTCGATTTCTGTTACCTTGAACTGGTTGTTGAAGCGTATCTCCAATCCGTTGGAGAGATTGATTTCATACCCCCGCTTGTCGTGTTCGATCTGCACGATTCTTGCGTCTGGGTAGTTTTTCTTTGCGTAGTCGGTTATGGCTGAAGGTACAAGAGCTTGCGGTACGGCTTGTGGCTTGGTGTCGATTTCCGCCCACTCTCCCTTGCTGTTGAATTCCACCTTAGTGCCATTGTTGAACATCACGTCGTAGCTGACTCTCAGTCCGTCCTTGTCCTTGAGTACGATAGTGATTTTCTCATTGGAGAAATGCTTCTTGATCATCTCTTGTGCAGGTGCAGGCAGTTCATTCACAGTGATGGACTTGTCTTGTCCGGTGCATGCTGTTGATACCAGGATCAGCAGCAGAGCTGTCATCATATACTTCAATGTTTTCATAATAAATAAGGTTTAGGTTGGGTGAATATGGTTGTTGTTATTTTCCTAATCTGGCTTGGACCACGTTGACCACGAAGTCGCCCAATTCCTCGCATTCATTGACAAGGTCGATGAAGAGCATGCCTGTGGCATAGTCGTATTCTTTGTCGTTGACCGCTTGTATGTTGTCGTTCTTGAGTCGCTGGCGCAGCAGGTTGATGTTGTTCTCGATGTTATAGGTGTCGCGGATATCGTGTTCTCTCGCATGTCCTCTCATCACCACATTCATCTGGGTCAGTGCGTTGTCGGTCAGTTTGATCATTCCGTTCAGCTTCTCATATAGTTCGGGAGTGAGATCCGTTTGCGATTCCTGGCGACGTTTGAGGATGCGTGCCATGTTGTAGCAAGAATCGCCAATACTCTCAAGTTCGCAAATCTCGCGCATCATCTGTCGCACCTTGCCCTTCGTCACATCGCTCAAGTGGTTGTCGCTCACTTGCTCCAGAAACCTGGCTATGCCTATCTCCAATTTGTCGGTGACATCTTCTTCTTGGGCCAGTTTGTTGAACAGCTTATTGAACTTCTCTTCATCTTTTTCCTTGAGTAGTTCTTCCACCAGACCAAAGCATTGCTGAACCCTTTCGGCGAACCTTGCCGTTTCTTTCTGTGCTTGTAGCACGGATATTTCAGGTGTCTGCATCAGGTTGGCCTGGATGTATTGCAATTGGAATTCCTCCTGTTCCTGTTTCTCCTTCTCGGGCAGCAGCCAGCATACGAAACGTTCCATTTGAGGGATCAGGCCGATGAGAATGAGCGTATTGGTGACATTGAAGCAAGTATGGAAGGTGGCAAGCACCACAGGCAGAAGTTCTGTTTGCCCTGCCGTGTGTGGGTCGTAGCCGACAAGACTGCAGACACCATCGACAAAGGGGTAGAAGGCACACAACACCCAAATCACGCCAAAGACATTGAACAAGAGATGCGCCAGGGCGGCTCGTCGAGCTTGTGTGTTGGCACCCAATGCCACGAGGTTGGCTGTGGCTGTGGTTCCGATGTTCTCACCCATCACGAGTGCAATGCCGAGATAGACGGGAAGCACTCCTGTGGAGCAGAGGAGGATGGTGATGGCCATGACCGCTGCCGACGACTGCACGATGCAGGTGATGACTGTTCCGATGGCGAGGAAAGCCAGGATGGTCCAGTAGCTGTTGGTGTCGAATGATGCGAAGAAGTTGACCACCGCTTCATTGTGTTCCAGGTCCAAGGCTTTTCCTGCATTGCTCAGCATGACCAGCGACAGGAACATGAACGCTATTCCGAAGAGGAAGTCGCCCAGGAAACGGTAGCGTTTCTGATAGATGAGTATCACGCCGATAAAGAATGCGGGGAAGACCACATTTGTCAGGTCCACATTGTAGCCCAGCGACATGATCCATGCCGTCAAGGTCGTACCGATATTGGCACCCATGATGACGGCTATGGCTTGACTAAGTGTCAATAGTCCTGCTGAAACGAACGAAACAGTCATCACCGTTGTTGCGGATGATGACTGTACGGCACAGGTGACAAAAGTGCCAGTCAGCATTCCTGTCACCCTGTTGGTGGTCATTTTCGAGAGAATGTACCTAAGTTGAGGACCTGCCAGTTTCTGCAAGGCTACACTCATCATTCTCATGCCATAGATCAGCAATCCCAGCGCGCCAAGCACTTGCAATCCTATTGTTATATAACTTTGGGTCATTTCTTGTTGTTTTTGATGCAAAATTACAGGCTGCCAAAGTCCTTTCCAAACAAAATCAATTACATTACGATTACGTCATCAAGATGTAACCACATTGTAATTGAATCGGATTGCGCTGAAACTTTAGGTGTAGAAGTTTGATGGGGTGGAGTGTGTGTAATTCATGTTTTTTTGTTTATATTTGCAGTCTCTCCAGTCGTTGTCGTTTCGCACGGGGGTGATTGTGTTGGCGTGCTGTATTCCTTTTTATATCCTTTCTTTCGCCCAGATGTTGCTTCCCATCAGCGCTGCGGCTAAAGGTGTGTTGTGGACCGTCCTTTTCGGACTGGAGAAGACCTGTCAGTATGGCGGCCTCACCATTCTCGGTGTTGAGGGCTACAACCGTGTGAAAAGTTGGATCAGGCGAAGGAGAGGAAATAAGTAATCACTGGGCTCATGGTTAATTAAGGGTTAAAAAAGTTAGAAGTGGGATGTCGCAGGCAAGATGCCTGCGTACCCCACGTCAATGTTCAATGGTCAATGGTCAATGTTCAATGGTCAATGTTCAATGTTCAATGTTCAATGGTCAATGTTCAATGTTCAATGGCCCGTCAGTCCTCTTGCTTTCAGCAGGCCTGAGGCATCGGGTTGCGCCATGCCGGTGAAGTCGGAGAACATCTGCATGAGGTCGC
>CAMOWU010000037.1 GCA_946628545.1 uncultured Bacteroides sp.
TAACCCGCAGGACCCTGAAAGGGTCGCCCATCGCGTATCTCATCTAAAGCCTAAAATCTCAATTCTCCACGCTATCGCTAACCTCAGAAGAGGCTGAAGATCCAGCACCAGAAGCTGGAGTTGGGGTGGCTACAGGCGCTGTGCTTACAGAATCTGATTTTGGAGCGGAAGGCTTGACCTCCTCACTGGTTTTTGGATTGGCTTTGGGCTGTGGTTTGGTCCATTGTTGATGCAGGAAGTTGGAATAGTGCTTGCAAGTGGCTGCGCTGTAGGCACTGAAGATGTTGTTGGCAAAGAGAATGTCGGTGATGCCGTGTTCTTCCACGTAAGCAACTATGTCCTTGGTGAAGTATCGGTTGTCGATGACATGGATTTCCTCAAAACTGAAGAAGAGGAAACCTGGAATAGCATTGCCGAAACTGTCTTTGAGAATGATCAGGCGACGTCCGTTCTTGGTGGATGTGCGCACCTGGGTAAGTTTGGTGTCGCCACCCATCATCGTACCGTAAGCACCGCCATGACCATCCTTGAACTTATAGAAGAACGGACCGCTGGCAGGACGGCTCTCGCCTATCACCTTGTAGTTGTCGTCGATCCTATAGACTACATAAGTGGTACTGTATTCCACGCCTTGGGGCTTGTAATAGATGAAGTCTTCTGGAGCCTCCTTCACGGAAATGTCTTTGGAGTAGCCATACATACTGCCAACGAACCGGTGTACGGTGTCGGCTTCGTAGTGGTCCAGATCCTTGAAAGGCACTCCTGCCACCTCTGCGAACTTCTTGGCGGCATAGAAAGCGCCAAGAGGTGCCCAATGGTGGTCGGTGCGCAGGTAGATGGGCTCCTTGCGGTGTTTTTTCAAAGATGGGTAGATATCAACACCCACGACATTGGAGTCCAGGCACTCAAAGACATGCTGAGTAGTGGCCAACTGCGACTTGGTGCGCGACTGCACTTTCGGAGGACAATAGAACTCCACTGAGGTAGGGATCACCATACAGTAAACATTCACTCCCTCACCGAAGGTCTGCTTATAAAGATTGGCCACTTTGGCATATTCCGTGCAACCTTTGGGGCTGCCTCCATAGCACATCAAGGCACGGGTGTTCTCACCCTTGCCGGCTATGATGATACCTGCATGGGCGATCTTGGCATTCTGCTCCAACACCATGTCATCGTCATCCTCTTCCTCAACATCCACCTGCGCAGAGGCTGTGTCGAGCGTATCTGAGTCTGAGGTCTCCAAAGGGGCGTCGCCTGCATGAAACTTGATATTGTCTTCCGTGGGGTTGAAACTGATCAAGTCCTTGATCTTCATACTCAAGGTCATCAGGTCGTCGCGAAAGGGCTCACTATCGCTAAACCAAGATGAAACCTCTCTGGTGAACTCACCGCTGGCCAGGGTTTCCCATGAGAATGCAGGGAAGGTCGATAACTCGCGCTTCTCCAACTCCGACACTTTCGGACGTGGAAAAAAGTCGAATACGATGGTGAAAGACGCAAAGCACAAGGCAAGGAGGATAATGTAGAAGATATGTTTTTTCATCACTGCTCTAAATATTGATGATACGACCTGGCTGTAGCCGGAGCATGGGCATGACCGATGTTGTTGGCAAACAAGACATCAGTGATGCGATGTTCCCTGGCATAACGAAGGATATTCTTGGTGAAGTAGCGGCAGTCAACCACGTGAATCTCCTCGAACGAATGGAAGAGGTAGCCTGGAAGGGCATTGCCGAAACTGTCTTTCAAGATAAGCAAATGGCGGCCATTGGATGTGGAGGTCTTCACCATGGTGGTGTTCAGATCGCCTCGCATAAAGGTCAGATAGGCTGAACTGCTGCCATCGTCGTAGGGGAAGAAGAAAGGACCTTCCTCTGGATCGCTCTCAGAAACCACCTGACGGTTCCTGCCCGTCTGATAGCGGATATAAGTGGTGGCGTAATCTACTCCATTGGGGATATAGAAGACGAAATCCTCTGGTGCCCTGCCCACGGCATTGTCGCCTGAGAACTTCTTCATCGTCCCTACATAGTGACGCACGGTGTCGGCATCATAGGTGGAAAGGTCGGCAAAAGGTACTTCGGCCAAGGTGGCGAACTCACGGGCGGCATAGTAAGCGCCAAGTGGTGCCCAGTGGTGGTCGGTGCGGGAATAGATGGGTTCGGAGGAATGGGCTTGCAGGGTGTCGAACAAGTGGACAAACAAGACGGAATCCTCCAAGTGGCTGTCGATATTGGCCAAGGCCTCCCGCTCGTCGCCTGTCCACTGCAGGCCTTCTGTGGGACAGTAGAAGGCCACGGCTGTAGGGATGACCATGCAATAGACACGTACACTGTCGCCCAACATGCGTTTGTAGCGGTTGATGACTTCTGCGTATGCCGTACCGCGTTCCGACATGCCTTTGAAGGGTTCCACGGCACGCAAAGTATCGCCACGGCCTATGAGAAGCATACCCTTGGGCGAACGCCTTACGGCATTGCTCTGAGCATGCACTCCAACCAATGAAAAGAGAAATATACAACAAAGTAAAAGTCTGGTCTTCATAAAATATGTGATCTTTCCAATTTTTCTTAACTCTTAACTAAAGTCTAAAGTCTAATTTTCTCAACTCTATCCAGCTCCCCTCCCCTTCGAGGGGAGGGGCAGGGGTGGGGTCTCTTTTTCTTGACTCTTAACTTAAAAAGCCTAAAGTCTAAAGTCTAAAGTCTTATCCTAAGACCGCAAGTACGCCCCGAAGGGGCAACCTTCCTTTAGCCCAGGACATCGCCCTGGGGGGTGATGTATTATGTACTTTCGCCCTGTAAGGGCAAAATCGTTTCTTTTATTCATGATGCTGCCATTTAGATAAATTTCTCACACTCGCCCAAGTTCAAACGAGTTTGACTTGGCACTCGTTTATTCGAAATTTTCAAGGCGCTTTTTGTTGATCTTAAATATCCCCAGGGTGTTGCCCTGGGCTTAGCGATGATGCCCTTTCAGGGCGATTAGCCTAAAGCCTAAAGTCTAAGGTCTAAAGCCTAAAGTCTAAAGTCTAAACTTTTAACTAAATCCTAAAATCGCGTATAAATGAAAGCATTGTTCGTGGCACCGACAAGCAGAGCCACACTCAACACAAGAATGATGACCGACACAACGGTCTTCATTGATACACCGACCACCGACTTCACCACGCCTGATGGAAAATAGCGGTCGTAAGCCGTGGTCAGCCACTGGCGCACAGGCATACACAGGATGATGGCTACTATCCAAAGCCAGAAATAGTCGTAGATGGCCGACTCCACATAGAAATCGGTCAGCACCTCCGCTCCTCCCCATAAGGAATGGAAAAAACGGCGCATGGTCTTGAAATTGTCGAAATAGAAGATGCCCCAACCCAGCACAAACAAGAAAATGCTGTAGAGATGCAAAAACAAGGACGGGATGTACTTCTGCACACGAAGCAAGGTGTATTTCTCCAACATCACAATCACACCGAAATAAACACCCCAAAGGATGAAATTCCAACTGGCTCCATGCCACATACCGGTCAGGAACCACACTACAAGGATATTGAAGGCCTGATGACGACGGTTGCCACCAAGGGGTATATACACATAGTCGCGGAAGAAACTGCCCAAAGAGATGTGCCAACGACGCCAGAAATCAGTGATGGACTTGCAGCAATAGGGATGGTTGAAGTTCTCGTTGAAATGGAAACCCATGCAACGACCCATACCGATGGCCATGTCGCTATAACCTGAAAAGTCGAAATAGATCTGAAGGGTGAATGCAACTATGCCTACCCAAGCACCGGCTGTGGATAAAGCAAAAAGCGAACCTGCCAAAAACTGGTCGGAAATCTCCGACAACTGATTGGCCAACAGCACTTTCTTGCCCAGACCAATAAGGAAGCGGTAGGCTCCTTCAGAGATGTCGGAGGCGGAGACATGACGCTCATGTAGTTCCTTGGCTATGGTGCCGTAACGGACAATAGGACCGGCTATCAACTGTGGGAACATTGAGATGTAAAGCAACAGGTCGATAAAACGCCGCTGAACGGGCGACTGACCACGATACACATCAACGAGATAGGAAATAGACTGGAAAATATAGAAACTGATGCCTATAGGCAAGGCGATGTTGGGAACGGGAACGGAAACACCAAAGTCGGTGAGGGTGGTGGCGAGAAAACCTGCATACTTGAAGGTACCCAGAATGCCCAGATTGCAGATCAAACCAACAACAAGGGCTGCCTTGCGGTGCTTCTGGAAGTGGGCTATACCCAAGCCGGCCAGATAGTTCATCAGCACGCAGAAAAGCATCAAGAAAACATATACAGGCTCGCCCCAAGCATAAAAGATGAGGGAGAAAACCACCAGTACAAAATTTCGTCCACGGTGGCTCGTCTTCGCTACGTCCGACAAGCATGCACGGTCTATCCATCCTGCCAACAAATAGCATAAAATGAAAGATGGAATAAAGCCAAACAAAAAGAATAAATCCGAAAATACCATGAAAAACTATGACTTAAACCCTATCACTAAAAGTAGGCAATATATACTCCTTTTATTCAGTACAGGTACTGATATGTTCAACTATCAACTCACCAATGCGTTGGGCACCTGCCTCATTGGTATGCACACCATCGGAGGTGTAGGTCAGTTTCTTCTGTTCTTGAGCGCGAGAAATACAATCGGATGAGTCCAAGCGAATGACATCGATACCTAAACGACGACCACAACGCTCAATCAAATCACCGGTCTGCTCAGTCAGTGCCGCACTCACCTTCGTCGATTGCATAGGAGTGACCAACACAAGGCGGGCTTGAGGATAAGATGACTGGAGCAACTCGCAACTATAGCGTATGGAAGAAGCCAAAGACAAGACTTGATGAACGGGCCAAGGGCTGGATGAGGTATCGGAAAAAGCCTGCTCCACACTCATGGCATAGGCGCCAGGACGCTTGCTGGAAAACCACATATCGTTGGTGCCAGCCAACATGATAATGAGGTCGGGAGTGGGCTGGACACCACTCTGAACAGCCTCACGCAAACGGTTGACCTGATTGAACACCACATTGTTGTCGCTCAACACCTCCACGTTCTCTACGGTATTGTAAGTCGTCAGTTTGGTATTGGTCCATGTGGCGCCACTACGCGCATAACTGCGACACGACAATGGTTGGAAGGCGTCCTTGAACCATTTACTCCAACCTCTGCTCTGGTCACACTCCTCACCGCCTATCCATGTGTTGGAATCACCTATCAAAACCACATGGACTGGATGCTGAGCACTCAAACCTAAAGCCAAAAACCAGCACAATATTATAAGTATCGTCCTCAATCGCTTCATTTTATTTTTAATTCACCCCAAAGTGACATCTTTCCTCTCCGTACAACCCCAACTAAAGCCTAAAGTCCAAGGTCTAAAGCCTAATTTCCTCAACTCTATCCAACTCCCCTCCCCTTCGAGGGGAGGGGCAGGGGTGGGGTCTTCTTCTTAACTCTCAACTAAAGCCTAAAGTCCAAGGCCTAAAGTCTAATTATCTTAACTAAACCAACTCTCCCTTCAACGTGGCGCTGCTGGAATCAGTGATACGCACACGCACAAACTCGCCAATATGATGGTTACCCTTATCGAACACCACCACCTTATTCTGCTGCGTACGACCGAACAACTGCTCCCGTGAACGCTTGCTGAAACCTTCTACCAGCACCTCGTATTCCTTGCCGATGTCTTTTTTATAACTTTCGGCAGAGAGTTCGTTCTGCAGATTGATCATCTCCGACAAACGACGCAACTTAGTCTCCTCAGGCACATCGTCAGGCAGATGCTTCGATGCATAGGTACCTGGACGCTCGGAGTATTTGAACATGAATGCGGAATCGTAGCCACACTCACGCATCAACGACAACGACATCTGATGGTCTTCCTCGGTCTCGGAATGGTAGCCCACGAAGATGTCGGTGGTCAGACCACAGTCGGGCAGAATACGACGGATGGCGGCTACACGACCCATATACCACTCGCGGGTGTATTTGCGGTTCATCAACTTCAAAATCCTGTCGCTGCCGCTCTGTACAGGCAAATGGATGTGGCGGCAAACGTTGGGGTGATCGGCAATCACCTGCAGCGTCTCATCGCTCATGTCCTTGGGATGGGAAGTGGTGAATCGAACACGCATGGCAGGGACTGCATCGGCAACACGACGCAACAACTCGGGAAAGTTCACTTCCTCGATGACCTCACCTTGCTCATCCTTGCGCACAAAAAGGTAGGAGTTGACATTCTGGCCCAGAAGGGTCACCTCTTTGAAACCACGGGTCTGCAGGTCAACGACCTCGTTGAGGATGCTCTGCACATCTCGGCTGCGCTCACGTCCTCGGGTATAAGGCACGATGCAGTAGTGGCAGAAATTGTTGCAACCGCGCATGATGCTCACAAAACCTGAGATATGATTGCCACAGACACGCTCGGGAATGATGTCCCTGTAGGTCTCTGTCATCGACAACTCGATGTTCATGGCTTTCTCGCCCAACTCCACGGATGCGAAGAGGTCGGGAAGGGTGAGATAGGAGTCGGGACCTGCCACCAAATCCACATGGTGGTTCTTGATCAGGTCGTCCTTCACTCGCTCTGCCATACAACCCACCACACCTATGATGAACTTGCGACCATGCTTCTGCAGGGCATGAAGCGACTCTAAGCGATTGTAGATCTTGTTCTCGGCATTCTCACGCACCGAACAGGTGTTGAGCAACACGGCATCGGCCTCGTCGAGGTTCTCGGTATAGTCGTAGTCGGCCATCTTCATCACCGAGGCTATGACTTCGCTGTCGGCCACATTCATCTGGCAGCCGTAGGTCTCTATGTATAATTTCTTCATCTTGATATTCTCTTTTGCTTTTTTCTAGATTTTCTAGATTCTCTAGATATTCTAGATTTTCTAGATCCTATACTATACTCCTTTTCACGAGCACATACAACTTGTCGCTGGGCCGAACCTTCTCCCCCACCCTGAACGAGATGCTCTGGCCTTTGGTGGCAGTCTGAACGGGTTGGAGGTCGTAGCGGATCTCATCCACCGTCTGGATGATGGCACCCGTGGTGGGACCGGTGATCAACACCTTGTCGCCCACGTGCAGGTCGGCGTTCTCGATAAGAAACTCAGCCACGCCTATGTTGCTGAAATACTTCATACCCTTGCCAACATACACTTTCTGCTCGGTCGCGCGCGAACCATATACATCGCACCACTCTCCCAAACGCTGACCTTGATAGTAACCGTCCCAGAAACCACGGTTGAAGACGGTGGACAATTCCTCGTCCCAACGGTCTTTCTTGGCGTCAGTGAAAGTGCCTTCCAGCACACTGTTGATGGCTTCGTCGTAGCATCTGGCCACAGTATATACATACTCTGGACCACGAGCGCGACCCTCGATCTTGAACACACGGACTCCGGCGTTCATCATGATGTCCATGAAGCGGATGGTCTTCAGATCCCTGGGCGACATGATGTACTTGTTGTCAATCGCCAACTGGGTACCAGTTTCCAAGTCAGTGACCTCATAGCCACGACGACAGATCTGAACACACTCGCCGCGGTTGGCACTCCTGCCCGCATTCTGAAGGCTGAGATAACACTTGCCACTGATAGCCATACACAAGGCGCCATGGCAGAACATCTCGATGCGCACCAGCTGACCCGATGGACCACAGATATGCTGAGCGATAATCTGATCGTGGATGTCGCGAACCTGAAACATGTTGAGTTCACGGGCCAACACCACCACATCGGCAAACTGGGCGTAAAACTTCAAGGCCTCAATATTGCTGATGTTGAGCTGGGTGCTGAGATGAACCTCCTGACCCACCTTACGGCAATAAGTCATCACAGCCACGTCGGAGGCAATCACTGCACTGA
Organism: uncultured Bacteroides sp.; assembly: GCA_946628545.1. GTDB lineage: Bacteria > Bacteroidota > Bacteroidia > Bacteroidales > Bacteroidaceae > RUG11857. Next base: position 7,907 of record CAMOWU010000037.1, read on the forward strand.
TGCCTGCCTCCTTTGCAGCGTCGATGATGGCGTGCATGTCGTCCATGTCCTCACCATATATGATGGTGTTGACCGTCAAGTAACTCTTCACACCTGCCTCCTGACACTGAAGGGCTATGGCCCGCAAGTCGGAAATGGTAAAGGGGTTGGCGGAGTGGGAACGCATGTTGAGACGACCAATACCAAAATACACGGAATTGGCGCCTGCCTTCAAAGCCGCCGACAACGACTCCATCGAACCCACAGGGGCCATAATCTCAAAGTCTTCTCTTTTCAATGATTCTATCTATTTTATCTTTCAATTTGCAAAGTTATGAATTTTCATCCTATATTTTGCCATGAAACATATTTTTTGTAACTTTGTGGTTTGTATAAGATAGAATTCTATGGAGACTGGCCTGCAGACGGCTTGCCTCATTCGCTAAAGCGATTATCGATTAACTACATATATCATGCTTTTTCATTACGATGTCATTGTGGTAGGCGCCGGTCATGCCGGATGCGAGGCGGCGTGTGCGGCTGCCAATATGGGCGCGAAAACTTGCCTCATCACTATCGACATGAACAAAATCGCACAGATGAGCTGCAACCCAGCAGTCGGAGGAATTGCCAAAGGACAAATCGTACGCGAAATCGACGCTCTCGGAGGACAAATGGGCATCGTCACTGACAGATGCTCCATGCAGTTCCGAATGCTCAACAAATCCAAGGGACCGGCAGTTTGGAGCCCAAGAGCTCAGTGCGACAGAGAGAAATTCATCTGGACATGGAGATCAATACTCGATCAAACACCCAACCTCAACATCTGGCAGGACCAAGTGACACAACTCTTGGCAAAAGAATGCAAAGGAAGTACAGAAACATTTGAAATACAAGGTGTTAAGACACTTTTAGGGGCTGAATTCCATGCCAAGTGCGTCATCATCACTGCTGGCACATTCCTCAACGGACTAATGCACATCGGAAGAGTGAAAATTCAAGGCGGAAGAATAGCTGAACCAGCAGCTTTGATGCTCACCGAATCCATCAACGCACTGGGCATACAGTCCGACAGAATGAAAACAGGAACACCCGTGAGGATAGACAAGAGAAGTGTGGATTTCTCACTGATGGAAGAACAGAAAGGAGAGAACGACTTCCATGCCTTCTCGTTCATCGACCAAGGCAGACCACTCCAACAACTGCCCTGCTGGATCTGCTTCACCAATGAGGAGGTACACGAACAACTACGAAAGGGACTGCCTGACTCACCTCTCTACAACGGACAAATACAAAGCATAGGACCACGATACTGCCCAAGCATCGAGACCAAACTGCACACCTTCCCCGACAAGGAACAGCACCAACTCTTCCTCGAACCAGAGGGTGAGACAACAAACGAGATGTACCTCAACGGATTCTCGTCATCACTGCCCATGGACATCCAAATCGAGGCCCTGAAGAAAATACCTTGCTTCAGGAACCTTGTGGCATACCGACCAGGATACGCCATCGAGTACGACTTCTTCGACCCCACACAACTCAAACACAACCTGGAGTCAAAACGGGTGAAGAACCTCTTCTTCGCAGGACAAGTGAACGGCACCACAGGATATGAGGAGGCCGCAGGACAAGGACTCATGGCGGGAATCAACGCTGCCATCAACTGCACTGGAGGAGAACCATTCGTACTCAAACGCAACGAAGCATACATCGGAGTACTCATCGACGACCTCGTGACCAAAGGCGTGGACGAACCCTACCGCATGTTCACCTCAAGAGCCGAATACCGCATACTGCTACGACAGGACGACGCCGACATGCGACTGACAAAGAAATCACACGACCTCGGACTGGCAAGCACCGAACGCTACCAACTCCTGAAGGCCAAACAAGAGAACATCGAACGACTGATGCAGTTCACCGACAACTTCTCCGTGAAGGCCGCACTCATCAACGACGCGCTCACCAACCTCGGCTCTACCCCACTCCAACGGGGATGCAAACTCACAGACTTGCTGGCACGGCCACAGGTCACCTTCGACAACATCGCACCACATATCGCTCCGCTGGCCAAAGAACTCCAACAAATCAACGACCGCAGAGAGGAAACCATCGAGGCGACTGAAATAAGGATCAAGTACAAAGGCTACATCATGCGAGAACAACAGGTGGCAGAGAAAATGCTCAGACTGGAGGACATTCGCATCAAGGGTAAGTTCGACTACAACAACATGAACCAAATCACCATCGAGGCCAGACAAAAACTCGCCCGAATCAACCCCGAGACTCTCGCGCAGGCCAGCCGCATTCCAGGTGTGTCACCCAGCGACATCAACGTACTGCTCGTCCTCATGGGAAGGTAAACAAAAGACAAGTGTTCCACGTGAAACAAACAGGGCGCAAACCCCCTTCACATCAGCACTTACCCCCAGCCGTCAACAACCCATAACCGTTAATCAACATCCCCGTTGAGGTCGGGTGCCCGGCGGTTTTGCCGCCGGGGTTCTCACCAAAGCACCCCAAACCTCATCACCCCATCAATAACCAATTACCCATAACCCAAACCTTTAAAAAATGAACAACCAGTACCTACTCGACAATCTGAGGTGCATCCCAGATTTTCCACAGAAAGGCGTGATGTTCCGCGACGTCACCACCCTATTCAAAAACCCAAAATGCCTCCGCATCATGGAGGAAGAAATGTACGAACTCTACAAAGATAAAGGCATCACCAAAGTGGTAGGCATAGAGTCCAGAGGATTCATCATGGGTGCAATCCTCGCACGCAAACTTGACGCCGGACTCATCATCTGCCGCAAACCAGGAAAACTGCCAGCTGAAACCATCAGCCAAAGCTATGGCAAAGAATATGGCACCGACACCATCGAAATCCACAAGGACGCCATCAACAAAGACGACATCGTACTCATACACGACGACCTGCTCGCCACCGGAGGAACCATCAAGGCAGCTTGGGAACTTGTCAAAAAGTTCAACCCCAAGAAATGCTATATGAACTTCATCATCGAATTGGTGAACGAGAATCTCAACGGACGGGAAAACGTTGGACCCGGCATCGACATCACCACACTCATACAAATCTAACCCACTCCCCTCCCCTCGCTGGGGAGGGGTGCCTGAAAGGCGGGGTGGAGCCAACACCCAACCAACCAAAAAATCACCTTTCCGCACATCCACGTTCCACGTGAAACAAAACCACCGCAAATGTCCAAAGAATCAGAAAGATTAGACCGATTGAAACTCATTGTTTCCAGCCTCGAGGAAAAACCAGGATGTTACCAATACCTCGACGCAGAGGGTGTCATCATCTACGTGGGAAAGGCGAAAAACCTGAAACGAAGAGTCAGCTCATACTTCAACAAAAACCAGCAAAGTCGGAAAACACGCATACTCGTCAGCAAAATTGAAGACATCAAATACATCTACGTCAACTCCGACGAAGATGCGCTGCTACAGGAAAACCAGCTCATCAAACGATACAAACCGAAGTACAACATCTTACTGAAGGACGACAAAACATACCCATCTGTCTGCATCAGCAACGAGTATTTCCCACGAATCTACAAAACAAGGAAGATCATAAAAGGAGCAGGGAAATACTATGGACCCTTCTCGCATCAGGGTACACTCAACAACATGCTCGACCTCATCAACCACATCTACACCATCAGAAGATGCAGGTTCAACATCACTGAAGAAGGAATAGAGCAAGAGAAATACAACACCTGCCTTGAATACCACATCAAGAACTGCAAAGCACCATGCATAGGAAAACAATCGCATGAGGAATACATGAACGAAATCAAGGAAATCGCGGAAATACTCAGTGGAAACACAAGAGGAATATGCGACAAACTGATGGATGAAATGCAGAGGCTTGCTGCGGAAATGCGATTCGAAGAGGCACAAATCATCAAAAGGAAATACGATAAAGCCAGAGAATTTTGCGAGAAAAGCGAGGTCGTCAGTTTCAACTACAACAATATCGACGTCTTCTCTATCGTCAATGACGAAGGGGTAGCATATATCAATTACCTTCATGTGGCCAATGGAGGAATCAACCAGGCTTTCACTTTCGAATACAAAAAGAGAATTGAGGAAACGGATGAAGACCTACTGGCTTTGGGCATCATCGAAACCAGGGAAAGATTCAAAAGCACAGCAAAGGAAATCATTGTGCCATTCGAAATAGAAGAGCAATTAGAGGGCGTCACTTTCACCGTACCGCAAAGAGGAGACAAACGAAAGTTGCTCGATCTGTCCCTGATGAATGTACGCCAATACAAACTCGATAAAATCAAACAAGCCGAAAAACTCAATCCCGAACAAAGAAGCGTCAACCTGATGCGAGAACTTCAAGACAAACTCAAATTGCCGAAACTGCCGATGCACATCGAATGTTTCGACAACTCAAACGTACAAGGTGAAGACGCTGTTGCGGGATGCGTGGTCTTCAAGAAAACAAAACCTGCGAGAAGCGAATACAGAAGATACATCATCAAAAGCGTCGTAGGACCCGATGACTATGCTTCAATGAGCGAAGTGGTATTCCGAAGATATTACCGCTGCATCGAGGAGAACACTCCCCTACCCGACCTTATCATCACGGATGGTGGCAAAGGACAAATGGAAGTGGTCAGAAAGGTGATAGAGGATGAATTGCATCTCAATATTCCTATCGCAGGATTGGCAAAAGACAACCACCACCGTACATCAGAACTGCTCTTTGGCAATCCTCCAGTGACAATAGGGCTCGATATCAAAAGCGCACTTTTCAACTTTCTGACAAGAATTCAAGACGAGGTACACCGATACGCCATCACATTTCATCGGGAAAAAAGAAGCAAACACCAAATCGCTTCAGCACTCGATGAAATCAAAGGTATCGGACCGGCAACAAAGAAACTACTCCTAAAGAAATTCAAAAGCATCAAAAGAATCAAGGAAGCGGAATTGGCGGAACTGGAGGCAACAATAGGTAAAGCAAAAGCAAAAATCATCAAAGAGTCATTATAAAAAGATATTATTCAAAGGATGCTATTCAAAGTCTCAATTGAATAAGAGTGTCAACAACATCGACCTGTAAGGGCAACATCAAACAGACCAAGGCAACGACCTGGATAGACACAACACAAACTGGCAACGTCCTGAAAGGTCAATATCATCTATAAGGCAATAAAAACAATACAGACAATAACAACATATCAATCTGATATACAAATATTTACAATAATTATGAGAGTATTACTTCAACGAGTCGATGATGCTTCAGTGAGCATCGATGGACAAATCCACAGCCAAATAGGAACGGGAATGCTCGTTCTTGTGGGTGTGGGAAACGACGACGACGAAAACGATATTGAATGGATGGTAAAGAAAATCTGCCAATTGCGCATTTTCGACGATGAAAACGGAGTGATGAACAAATCAGTGAAGGACATCAATGGAGAAATACTCGTTGTCAGCCAATTTACACTCTGGGCTTCATACAAAAAAGGCAATCGGCCATCATATCTGCGAGCTGGAAGCCACGACATCACTATTCCGCTCTACAATCGCTTCTGCGACGCTTTAAGCAACGAGATGGGCAAAGATATAGGAACAGGGGTATTCGGGGCTGAAATGAGCGTAAAACTCACAAATAACGGTCCTGTAACCATCTTCATGGACTCCAAAAACAAAGAATAAAAGCATTTCACGTTAAAAAATATGACTAACAACCCAGAAATGACTTTAAAAGCTGCGCAACAGAAGGTAGATGAATGGATCAAAACCTACGGCGTACGCTATTTCAGCGAACTGACCAACATGGCTTGCCTCACGGAAGAGGTGGGTGAATTGGCGCGTGTGATCGCACGAAAATATGGAGACCAAAGTTTCAAGACTGGTGAGAAAGACAACCTCCAAGACGAGATGGCGGATGTGCTATGGGTGTTGATATGCTTGGCCAACCAAACAGGCGTCGATCTCACTGAAGCATTCACCAAGAACATGGATAAAAAGACACAAAGAGACAAAACACGCCACATCAACAATCCCAAGTTACAGAATTGAAACACGAAATCATAACAAAAGAAAAGTAATCAACAACAATTCACAAATAATATGCAAAGCAAATATCAAGAAGCGATCAGTCAGTACAACACCGACTACGATTACAACGAAATCAAGGAAAGAGTCACTACCCTACTCTCTCGCCACAAGGAAGAAAACAACAACAAAGCAGTGAAAACTTTCCTCTTCAACAGCATCGAACTCACCTCTCTCGACGTGACGGACAACGAAGACAAGATACTGAGAATGGTAGAGAAGGTAAACCAATTCGACTCAGACTACGGCGAATTGGGACATGTGGCAAGCATCTGTGTATATCCAATTTTCGCCAACATCTGCCACGACAGCCTGGAGAATGAGGACATCAACATCACCTGCGTATGTGGCAACTTCCCATCATCACAGACATTCCAGGAGGTGAAAGTAGCGGAAACAGCAATGGCTATTCATGAGGGCGCAACGGAAATCGACACAGTGATGCCTGTCGGAATGTTCCTTGCAGGAGATTATGAGGCTGTATCGGATGAGATATCAGAACTCAAGGAAGTATGTGGAACCAAACCTCTTAAAGTGATACTTGAAACAGGGGTGCTTAAAACACTCAGCAACATTAAGAAAGCTGCCATCATTTCAATGTATGCGGGAGCAGACTACATCAAAACATCAACAGGTAAAATCGCAGTCGGAGCTACACCAGAGGCAGCATACGTTATGTGTGAGGCCATCAAGGAATACTACGAAAAGACGCGTATCCAAATCGGATTCAAGCCAGCAGGAGGTTTGAAAACCGTGGATGACGCCCTCAACTACTATATCATTGTAAAGCAAGTGTTGGGAGATAAATGGTTGAACAACAAATTGTTCCGATTAGGCACAAGCAGTCTCGCCAACCTCCTTCTCAACGACATCACAGGAAAAGAAGAAAAATACTTCTGACACCCTCCTTTACTCCCAGTTTTACATCCCAAAAATCATCCCTCGTTGAGGTCGTGTGCCCGGCGGTTCTGCCGCCGGTGTACTCAACCCCAATAACATCTATACACCCCTTTAACTTCCTCTTTAACTTCCCCTTTAACTCCCTCTTTAACTCCCCCTTTAACTTCCCCTTTAACTCCCTCTTTAACTTCCTCTTTAACTTCACCTTTAACTCCCCCTTCTACTCAATCTACCCTGTCACAGACAAATTCGACATAGTCGTGAAGTGATGCTTGAACAGGACTTTGAGGGAAAGAATCAATCAACTGATGAGCCTTGTCAGCATAGTCCTTGATCACGGAATAGGCATATTCTATACCGCCTTGTTCCAAGGTCAGGACACGCAGTTTCTCAATGTCCAACTGACTGGCATCACCTTGCTGAATCAATCGCGCAATATCGGCATAATCCTTAGAACCCACTTGTTTTAGGGCATAGAGGGCAGGTAAAGTCAACTTACCCTCTTTCATGTCATTACCAGTGGGTTTACCGATTTTGGAATTGGGATTATAGTCAAAAATATCATCTCTAATCTGGAAACAAATACCAATGTACTCACCTACCCTACCGAGTTGTTCCTGGATCTCAGGACTACAACTTACGGACATGGCTCCGGCTTTGCTACAGGCTGAGAAAAGTACGGCGGTTTTATTCTTGATCACATCGAAATAATACTCGAAACTGAGGTTCTTGGAACTCACGTCAAGTTGAAGCAACTCGCCCTGAGCAAGGTGTTGTGAGGTGACAGAGAAGAGATCCATCAATTCAATGGAACCTGTCAAGGCAACATTCTTTAAGGCAAGCCCCATCAAATAGTCGCCAGAAAGAACGGCAACCTTATTGGAATAGGCTTTGTGCACCGACAGAAGCCCACGTCTTTCATCACTCTCATCTACTACATCGTCATGAATCAGACTGGCGGTGTGAATCAACTCAAGGGAAACTGCAGACAAAAGAGTATGCTGATTGACCTCGCCAAATTGCTTAGCTGAAAGCAGAGTCAGCAACGGACGCATTTGTTTGCCCTTGCGAGAAGCAATCAACTTCAAAACTTCATTCAACAAAAAATCATCGTGTGAAAGAACGGATTCAAACAACTGATTGAAACTGTTCAACTCATCAATCACTCCATTACGAACCTGCGAAATACTAATCATAAATCAACATAAAGATTCACTTGAACAAAAAGAAACAAACGTCTATAGCACAAAAATTAAACGTTTTCGACTACAAAATTAGTAATAAAACGGCTAATAGCGGATTTTTTAGTAACTTTACACACAAAAAAATTTCATTATGGCACAAAAACTATTCCTACTCGACGCATACGCGCTTATCTACAGAGGTTACTGGGCACTTTCAAAGAATCCACGAATCAATTCAAAAGGAGTTGATACAACAGCTGTCCTGGGATTTGTGAACACGCTGGAAGAGGTTCTTCGGGAAGAAAAACCAGATTACATTGCTGTAGCATTCGACCCCAAAGGGGGAACCTTCCGACATGAGATGTACCCAGAATACAAAGCTCAGCGAGAGAAAACACCAGAGGGAATTGAAATAGGACTCCCCTATATCAAGAAAATATTGGAGGCATATAATATACCTATATTTGAAATCCCAGGGTTTGAAGCGGATGATGTCATCGGAACTTTGGCAGAACAAGCGAGCAAAACGGATGTGATCACCTACATGATGACACCCGACAAGGACTATGGACAATTGGTGAAGGAAAATGTACTCATGTATAGCCCAAACCATATCGGACATGGATTCACCATCAAAGGGCCGAAAGCCATCATGGAAAAATACGGACTCTCCCACCCCACTCAGGTCATCGACTTACTCGGACTCATGGGCGACAGTTCCGACAACATTCCAGGTTGTCCTGGCGTCGGAGAGAAAACGGCAGTAAAACTCATCGGCGAGTTCGGATCGGTGGAAAGCCTACTCGATCATGTTGACCAACTCAAGGGCGCACTGAAAACCAAAGTGGAAAGCAACGCAGAACAAATTCGATTCTCCAAATTTCTCGCAACCATCAAAACAGATGTGCCCATCACACTCAATCTGGATGAACTGAAGAAGAAAGACATCAACAAGGATGAAGTCAGAAGACTTTTTGAAGAACTGGAGTTCCGATCACTCCTGAAACGCGTTTTAGGAGAAACGCAACCTCAACCACGACAAATGGACCTTTTTTCAGCCGATTTATTTTCAAATATTTCGGACAAGGGGACGGAAAGTTCACAAAAATCGCAATTTCAAGAGTTAAAAAACCTTAATCATAATTACGAACTGATTGAAACTGAGGAACAAATTAAATCATTAGTTCAAAAATTATTGATTTCAGAATTTGTTTGTTTAGACACAGAAACAACAAGTTTGAACACCATTGATGCAGAATTGGTGGGTTTGAGCTTCTCAGTGAAAGAAAATGAAGCATTTTACGTACCAATACCGCGTGATTTTCACGCAGCTAAGAATATTGTAGAGAAATTTAGAGCGGTTTATGAAAATACAAATATTCTTAAAATTGGTCAAAATTTGAAATACGACATGGAAGTGCTGCTCAACTACGGCATCGAACTCCGTGGCAAGATGTTCGACACCATGTTGGCACACTACCTACTCTACCCCGAGATGAAACACAACATGGATGAGATGGCGAGAAACTATCTGGGCTACGATCCTATTCCAATAGAAAGACTCATCGGTACGGGAAAACAACAAAAGAACATGCGCGACCTGAAACCAGAGGAAGTGTATGAATATGCGGCGGAAGATGCGGACGTGACACTCAAACTCAAAAATGTTTTCGAGAAGAAGTTGCGTGAAGAAGGACTGATGCAACTCTTCGAGGAAATAGAGATGCCATTGATGCCCGTGCTGGTGCGAATGGAGCGCAACGGGGCTCGAATAGACAAAAACGCACTGCAAGAGACATCCATCGACTTCAACCTAAGAATGCAGGAGATAGAAAAAGAAGTATATCAACTGGCAGGAAAGAAGTTCAACGTTTCATCACCAAAACAAGTGGGAGAACTGTTGTTTGAGACACTGCACTTACTGGACCGCCCCAAAAAGACCAAGACAGGACAATACGCCACATCAGAGGAAGTACTCATCCCACTGAAGAAAATACATCCTATCGTAGGGAAGATTCTGGACTACAGAGGATATAAGAAACTGTTATCCACATACATAGACGCATTGCCTCAACTGGTGAGCAAGAAGACGGGCTATATCCACACATCCTACAACCAGGCAGTGACATCGACAGGCAGACTGTCGTCAAGCGATCCCAACCTCCAAAACATACCCGTACGCGAGGACATAGGAAAAGAGGTAAGAAAAGCGTTCATCCCCGACGACGGTTGTATTTTCCTTTCAGCAGACTACTCACAAATTGAACTGCGAATCATGGCGCATCTGAGTGGAGACCAACACATGATTGAAGCTTTCAGAGAGGGTAGGGACATCCACGCTGCTACAGCCTCAAAAATATACAAAGTGCCATTGGAGGAGGTCACCAAAGACCAGCGACGCAAAGCCAAAACAGCAAACTTCGGCATCATCTATGGCATCACCACCTTCGGACTGGCGGAGCGCATGGAGGTGAGCCGTGCTGAGGCAAAGGAACTCATCGACAACTACTTCCAGACCTACCCGAAAGTGAAGGAATACATGGACAAATCGATAGAGCAGGGTAGGGAGAAGGGATATGCAGAAACCGTATTCGGTCGTCGCTGCCCACTCTCTAAAATCAACAGCCTCAACGCCAACGAAAGAGGCAATGCGGAACGTGTAGCCATCAACGCACCCATCCAAGGCACTGCTGCCGACATCATCAAAATCGCCATGATCAGAGTCGATAAACGAATGCGTGAGGAAGGACTGCGTTCAAAACTCATCCTGCAAGTCCACGACGAACTCAACTTCAGCGTAGTGCCTGAGGAAAAGGAGTCACTGGAGAGCATTGTCCGCGAAGAGATGGAGTCGGCATACCAGATGTCCGTTCCATTGGTTGTAGACTGCGGCTGGGGCAACAACTGGCTGGAAGCACATTGATAGGCACGACTAAAAACTTTAAAAATGTGATATTTCATCAGATTTTTGTTCGGAAAATGTGAAAATATGACTAATTTTGCATCCGAAAATGTGAATTTGCTCGCAAATATTAGTCTGAAAATGTGATTTTGCATGATGGAATTGCTAAAAAGAAAGATAGACAAACACCTTTCCGAATGGAAAAAAGATCCTAAGAGAAAGCCACTGATTGTGAAAGGACCTCGACAGGTTGGCAAAACGGTGTCCATAAGGGCATTCGGCAAGGCCAACTACGAGTCGGTAATCGAAATCAACTTTGTACTTCAAAAGAAGTTCAGGACAATCTTCGAAAATGGTTACGAAGTGGATTCGATTATCAAGAACATCTCTATGCTGGAACCAACCTGGAATTTTATACCCAACAAAACACTAATCTTCTTTGATGAGCTACAGAAATGCCCCGATTGCGCCACCTCACTCAAATCATTCAGCATCGACGGACGCTACGACGTCATCTGTTCTGGCTCCCTAATGGGTATCTACTACGAGGAGATTGAGTCCAATGCAGTCGGGTTCAAGGAAGACTTCGAAATGCACTCAATGGACTTTGAGGAATTCCTATGGGCAAAGGGCTATTCGACAGAGCAGATAGAAGACCTCTATCATCACATGAAAACCATACAGCCGTTTTCTCAGTTGGAACTGGATACTATGACCGAAGTTTTCCGTGATTACATGACTCTCGGAGGAATGCCGGAAGTGGTAAAGATGTATATAGACAACCGTCATTTCGGAGGGACACTAAAACTACAACGGCAGTTGCTCAAAGACTACGAGGAAGACATCACCAAATATGCAAAGGAAACGGACAAGGCGAAGATCCTTGCCGTTTACAGCCACATATCCACCTTCTTAGCCAAGGAGAACAAGAAATACCAAATAACAAAGATTGCCAAAAATGCCAGGAAAAGAGAGTATATCGGGGCTGTAGAATGGCTAAGGGAAGCTGGCGTCATCAATGTGTGTTATTGTCTGAACAACGTGGAACTACCCTTGAAGGGTAATTATAATGCCGATTACTACAAGATTTATTACCACGATACAGGCCTGCTCATAGCATCACTTGATGAAGAGGCACAGGAAGACCTTCGCACCAACAAGAACTTCGGCACGTACAAAGGAGCCATCTATGAGAATGTAATTGGCGAGATGCTTCGCAAATCGGGATACGAGCAACTCTATTTTTACAAACACGACAGTCCTTCGTTGGAGATGGATTTCTTTGTTCGCGACGCCGACTCATTGATTCCCGTGGAAGTGAAAGCCAAGGATGGACCGACTATATCACTCAATAATCTCATCAAATGGGAATCATATCCAGATGTAAAATACGGCGTAAAATTTGGGTACAAAAACATAGGTTGGAACGGACAGTTCTATACCTTCCCGTATTTTCTTGCTTTCTTGTTGAAACGGTTCCTGAAAGAGCGGTAAAATAAAAGTTGATCCGTGCTGGAACAACAACCACCTTGTTCGGATTAGGGAAAGTGACGGGCAGAGATGGATTGTTTTTGAAAAAAGGGGATTATTCCATAAAAAAAGGCTAATTTTGCATTTCATATAAAGGCTTTGGGAGATTTCGCTTCTCCGAAGCCCAAGGTTTCAATTTGTAATCACTTAAGGGGACTTCTATATATTCCCCGTTCATCTCAAAAACTAATCAATAAAGGCTTATATGAACTCTTTCGTAAATTTTGGTCTTTCTTTGCATTTAGCTGTTTGTCACTCGGTCACAATGCCCGCATTGCTCCCTCGTTCCGCTCAGCCATCTGCTAAAGAAATCCCTCAAGATTGCCAGAAAGACAATTTATAGAAGCCCCCTTAAAAAACCAAATAAGATTATGTCATTGCAATGTGGTATCGTAGGATTGCCCAACGTGGGTAAATCAACCTTGTTCAACTGTCTTTCAAACGCCAAGGCGCAGGCAGCCAACTTTCCTTTCTGCACCATAGAACCCAACGTGGGAGTCATCACCGTTCCCGACGAACGCCTGACGAAACTGGCTGAGTTGGTTCACCCTGGACGCATCGTTCCCACGACTGTGGAGATTGTCGATATCGCCGGACTGGTGAAGGGAGCCAGCAAAGGCGAGGGCTTGGGCAACAAGTTCTTGGGCAACATCCGTCAGACCGACGCCATCATACACGTACTGCGCTGTTTCGACGACGAAAACGTGACACACGTGGATGGCACCATCGACCCCGTACGCGACAAGGAAATCATCGACACTGAACTGCAGTTGAAGGACCTGGAATCAGTGGAACAGCGTATCGTGAAAGTGAAAAAGATTGCCGAGGTGGGTGGCAATAAGGATGCCAAGATGGAATACGGTGTGCTAATGGCTTATAAGGAGGCCTTGGAACAGGGCAAATCGGCACGTACCGTGCAGTTCGACAGCAAGGAAGAGCAAGCATTTGCCAAGAACTTGTTCCTCTTGACCACCAAACCCGTGTTGTACGTCTGCAACGTGGACGATGCGAGCGCTAAGGACGGCAACCAATATGTGGAGGCAGTACGTGAGGCCACCAAGGACGAACATGCCGAAATCCTCGTGGTAGCAGCCAAGACAGAGTCGGAAATCGCCGAACTCGACACCTATGAGGACCGTCAGATGTTCTTAGAGGAGTTGGGACTAAAGGAATCGGGTGTGAACCGCCTGATCAAAGCCGCCTACCGCATGCTCAATCTGGAGACGTTCATCACTGCAGGCCCCATGGAGGTGAAGGCATGGACCTACCGGAAGGGCTGGAAGGCTCCTCAGTGCGCAGGAGTGATCCACACCGACTTCGAGAAGGGATTCATCCGCGCCGAGGTTATCAAGTACGACGACTACATCAAGTACGGCAGCGAGGCTGCTGTGCGCGAAGCAGGAAAACTGGGGGTGGAAGGCAAGGATTATGAAGTCCAGGACGGCGACATCATGCACTTCAGATTCAACGTGTAAACCATTGACCATTGAACATTGACCATTGACCATTGGCTTCGCCTAAAATGCTCTCGCTCGGCAGAGTTCAAGCAAGCTTGGCTCTGCTCTCGCTTAATCGCATTTTTGAACATTGGCTTCGCCTAAAATGCTCACGCTCGGCATAGCTCAAGCAAGCTTGGCTCTGCTCTCGCTTAATCGCATTTTTGAACATTGGCTCAGCGGGGTACGCAGGCATCTTGCCTGCGATAATGAATTGCGCGTCCTTCAGACGCGTCGCAGGCAGGGATGCCTGCGTACCCCACAACAAAGCGATTTATCCACATGGTCACCATGACTAAAGGTAGTTATATAAGAACCGAGGGTGCGATGCACCCTCGGTTACTGAGAGGAGACGCTTTCAGCGTCTTTCATATACCACTCTTAATAGGAACTGCTATATCACCATCAGTCCGATGGCGATGGCGACAATCCATATTAGACATCCCCATGACGTGGCGCATCCTACAGCAGCAACGGTGGCAACGGGCCAAATGTTTATCGGGTGAAATATTATAATAACAGAAACCAAACATTAAGAATATATTGGATTAAAAGAAGATGAAAGAATTTCAGTTAAGTGAACTCATGAAAATCTTAGACAATTTTTACTTTTTGATTCACGAGAATTATAGAGTAAAAGAAGTCACTATAGGTTTAAGAGCATATCCATCAGTTATATTCAAGAACCATCAATTTGGCATTGAAGTTCATGTTATTGGTGCAGACTTAGGCTGTGAATATAGCGATTATCACATATTTATTATGAAGCCCAAATGGTTTTCAAACAAATTCATAGATATTAACGAATGCATTGGAGATCATGTCATTGATGACGAAAAATTCCTACTGCGACATTGTTCGGAGTATATCCAACAGAACCAAATGCCAGTCATCAGAGGTGAACTGTGGCCGAGAAAAGGGTAGTCTCAAAATGAAATTGTACAAATCAGAAGAGGTATTTAATAGAACATCTTTGGGTGATGAAAAAGACCATGATGTTTTCGTTATAATAAGTTATACATGTCCGAATTGCGGCAATGAATTGCTCTTCCGCGAGAAAGACTTTCGTCGTCATGCTCTGAACAAAACAACTAAATATGGTGATTTACTTCCAGAAATAGAAATGGGACTTTCTAATTCTTTCCTGGAATTTGAATGTCCTGGATGCAAAATTAAAACACGAGTCTATTACGGGGTTTATTATGGAGATAAATTTCCACGCACATATATAGATGTTGTTATGACTGAATAGTAATCACATCAACAGAGAGGATAATTATGACATTCAAGCAGCAGATGGAGAAAGCCATCAAAGAATATTTGACAAGTATGGGGTTTAAATATGCTCCACAGGTGAATCTCCTATCATATCAATTAGAAAATCAAAATAAAACTATTTATGATACTGACACAACTTTACACTTTGATGAACCCATTGTTCATCGACTGGCAACCTAAGAAAGAACTTTTCCACATCGGTTCGATATCGGTGTTGTGGTATTCCACGTTTTGGATTATCGGACTTGCCCTGGCCATAGTGATTGTGGGCCGTTTGTATAAAGAACAGAAGATTGCCGACGAGAAGTTCGAACCGCTCTTCTTCTACTGCTTCTTCGGCATCATCATCGGTGCCCGACTGGGTCACTGCTTGTTTTATGAACCAGAGTATTACCTCAGCAGCGGCAGGCATTTCGTGGAGATGTTCATCCCCTTCAAGTATGAGTACAGCCCTGCTCTGGGGCATGAGAAGTGGGTGTACCACGGTTATCAGGGACTGGCCAGCCATGGTGGCACCATAGGTCTATTCCTCGCTCTGCTGCTCTACGTGAAGAAATACAAGGTGAATGTGCTGCGGGTGCTCGACAACATCGGCATCGAGACGCCCATCACGGCATGCTGCATCCGTTTGGGCAACCTGATGAACTCAGAGATCATCGGCAGTCCTACGGACTTGCCCTGGGGGTTCATCTTCCATACCAACGACGGTCTAGTAAACGGCCAGTTGGCACCTCGTCATCCAGCCCAACTCTACGAAGCCATCGCCTATCTCATCATCTTCATCATCGGTTTTATCCTATACAGGAAGATGCGGAATAGGGTAGGGACTGGCTTTTTCTTCGGTTTCTGTCTGGCCTCTATCTTCACCTTCCGTTTCTTTGTGGAGTTTGTGAAGGAAGTGCAGGTGGATTTCGAACAAGGCATGGCCCTCGACATGGGGCAGATCCTGAGCATCCCCTTCATCATCGTGGGTGTGTATTGCATGGTGGGCAGCAAATGGCTGCGGAAGATTGGAGAGCATTGACCATTGAACATTGACCATTGACCATTATTTTCTCCAATCGATTTATATTTAGCGATTTACAAACATTTTCAATGGTCAATGGTCAATAATCAATGGTCAATAATCAATGGTCAATGATCAAAAATGCGATTAAGCGAGTGCAATCAAGCTTGCTTGGATTGCCGAGCGTGAGCATTTTAGGCGAAGCCAATGGTCAATGATCAATGGTCAATGACTAAATTCTATACTCATTGTCGGGGAACTCGATGATGTCGGGTGTTCCGTCGTGGGTGAGATCGACATTGAGGAACTCCAGCATATTGCCTTCCGACATGATGATGTCGATGTGGGTGGTTGTTGGCTTGAACTTGGCAAAAACCCACGAAACGTACTTGTAGCCGTTGGTGAAGTTCTCCTCTCCGGGTTTGAATCCCACGTGGAACTTGCACTTGTACTTCTTGCCGGTGGCACGGTCGTAGCACACAATCTTCTTGGTGGGAGTGACATTGATCTTGCTACCATCGAAAGCGATTTTCACCACTGTTCCGTACTTCTCGTACGACACCGAGATGATTTTGCAACCACTGGCGTTGATGCTCTCCGTCTCTGGATACATCACCTTGTCGCCGATGTTGCCTTGTGGGTTGTTGTCGTCTGCGAATGCAGGCATGGCGAAGATAGCCGCCATGGCCATGAGGAATGCGAATACTTTCTTCATAGTTGTTGATATTTATTAGTTTGGTTATAAAAAATATTTTTAATTCTCAACTAAGGTCTAAGGTCTAAAGCATAGATTGAAGTTTTAGCGCCAGCATCGGCCTGAAAGGCCAACATCTATTAGCCCAGGGCAACGCCTTGGGATGATTTTGAGGATGATGATAGCGCCCTGTAAGGGCAAAATCGTTTGTTTTCATTGATGATGCTGCCCTTACAGGGCGCTTTTGTTGGTCCCAGGGTGTTGCCCTGGGCTGAGTGATATTGCCCTTTCAGGGCGCTTTTGTTGGCCCCAGGGTGTTGCCCTGGGCTGAGCGATGATGCCCTTGCAGGGCGATTAGTCTAAAGTCTAAAGCCTAAGGTCTAAAGTCTAAATTTCTTAACTCTTAATTCTTAACTCTTAACTTCTCACTCATTTCCTTCCCTTCTTCTTTCCCTTAGCCTTCTTGCCTTTCGAGGTCGAAGTGGTACCACCTTTGATTCCCTTATAGAATGGGATGTCGGTAGCGTGCTGGTGGGTGTTCTCTGGATCGACCAGTTCAAAGTCGAGTTGTTTTTTGAAGAGGTTGGCTGCAGCGACTTTGATTCTCACGGCATCACCGATGGTGAATTTATTGCCCGACTTGCGTCCTACGAGGCAGAAACTGCGGTCGTCGTAGTCGAAAGTCTCATTGCCAAGGTAACGCAGCGATACAAGTCCCTCGCAGTGGTTCTCGTTGATTTCGGCATAGATACCAAACTCCGTCACTCCGGTGATGGTAGCGTCGAACTCTTGTCCGATCTTGTCGGCTAAGAACTCCACCTGCTTGTACTTGATGCTGGCACGCTCTGCATTAGCAGCCAGTTGCTCCATCTCACTGCTGTGTTCGCAGTATTCCTCATACTTCTGCTTGTTGGCACTCTTAGCTCCCTGTTCGTATGCTGTGAGCAGTCGGTGCACCATGAGGTCGGGGTAGCGGCGGATAGGCGAGGTGAAATGAGTGTAGTAGTCGAACGCCAGTCCATAGTGCCCTATGTTGAAAGTGCTGTACTTAGCCTTCGCCATCGCTCTGAGCGCTACGTTCTCCACCAACTTCTCCATCGACTTGCCATTGACGTCGGTGAAGAGTTTGTTGAGACTCTGAGCTATCTCCTTCCCACTTCCTTGCGTGGTGAGTTTCATGCCGAATCGGGACACGAAGTTGCCCAGTGTCTCCAGTTTGCCTGGGTCTGGCACGTCGTGAATGCGGTAGGGTAGGGTCTTGGGGTCTGCACTGGCACCTACACTCTCCGCCACCGTCCTGTTGGCCAGGAGCATGAACTCCTCGATGAGTTTGTTGGCATCCTTCGACTTCTTGAACCAGACGCGCAGAGGTTTGCCGTTCTCGTCGATGTCGAACTTAGCCTCCTCGCTGTTGAAGTCGATGGCTCCAGTCTTGAATCGTTTCTCCCGCAGGCAATGCGCCATGCGGTTGAGGGTAATGAGTTCGTTGACCAGCTCTCCCTTGCGCTTGCTCGGCTCTACAGGCACTGCATCGGGTATGTCCGAAGCCTCGCCGTTCTGTTCGAGTATCTCCTGCACCTCCTCATAGGCGAATCGGCGGCAACTCTTGATGACGGTATGCACAATACGTGAGCGTTTGATGTTGGCCTGCTCATCCATATCGAAGACCACGGAGTAGGTGAGTTTCTCCTCATCTGGACGAAGAGAGCAGATGAAGTTGCAGAGGCGTTCGGGAAGCATCGGGATGGTCCGATCGACCAGATAGATGGAAGTGGCGCGGTTGTAGGCCTCCTGGTCGATGATGGAGCCTTGTGTGACATAATGCGACACATCGGCGATATGCACACCCACCTCCCACAGTCCGTCCTCAAGCCGGCGTATGGAGAGGGCGTCGTCGAAGTCCTTGGCATCCTTGGGGTCGATGGTGAAAGTAGTGACCTGTCGGAAGTCCTCGCGCTTGGCGATTTCCTCCGGGGTGATGCCGGGGTCGAGCTGGTCGGCGGCTTTCTCCACTGCCTCCGGGTAGGAGTAGGGTAGGCCGAACTCTGCGAGGATGGCATGCATCTCGGTGTTGTTGTCACCGCTCTTACCGAGCACGTCGATGACCTCACCGATGGGATTGCGCGTGTTGTCGGGCCAACTGAGCACCTTGACCGTGACCTTGTCGCCGTCCTTGCAGCCCTTCTGCTTGTCCTTGGGGATGAGTATGTCGTAGGGGAAGAAACTGCTGTAGGTGACCAGGAATGCCACGTCGCCGTGCATCTGCACAATGCCGACAATAGGTTTGTCGTTGTGCTCAATGATCTCTGTCACCTCGCCCAGAACCTTGCTGCCTCCACGGCGCTTGGCGAAGACACACACC
This sequence comes from uncultured Bacteroides sp., assembly GCA_946628545.1. Lineage (GTDB taxonomy): Bacteria > Bacteroidota > Bacteroidia > Bacteroidales > Bacteroidaceae > RUG11857. The sequence continues at coordinate 27,352 of CAMOWU010000037.1, forward strand.
TTCACCTTGTCGCCGTGCATGGCATGGTGGGCATCCTCGTCATAGACCCTGACGATGGTCCCGTCTTCTGTCTCCACGTATCCTTTGCCGTGGCTGCGGCGCACGTAGGTACCCACCTCTATCTGGCTCTGTGGATTGTAGGCGATGTCGCCATCGGAATTCTGGCTGAGCTTCTTCTGCTCGATGAGTTGCTCGAGGATATCCACAGCCATCATCTTGCCAGGATGGTTGGTGATCTTCAGCAATCGCATGAGTTTCTTCTTCGGAAAACTCTCCCCTCTATGCCCCATGAGGAACGTCATGATTCTTTCGGTGAGGAGGTTTCTGTCAAGGGTCGGCAGAAACATTTTATTCTTCTTACTTTTGCCCATAATCGTGATGTTTTTAGAAATTTGCGATTAAATTACTACATTTTTTCGATAGTTTGCACTCCTAAGCGGCAAAAAAGTTATTTTAAGCCTAAAAAAGTGGTAAATTTGCCTCATGAAAGCTGAATTTTCACTTTTTCTTGGAGTAAAAGGACATTTTTCCAAGCATTCAGAATAGGAGGTGCGGCATTCCTGCCGCACTGTAGTGTTTGCCCGGGAAAGCCTCACCTCCTGCTGCTAAATTGGGCAATAACTGCTTGTTATATAGAAGTGCATTCACAGACAATGGAAAAGATATTCATCACAGGGGCATCGGGGTTCATCGGCAGTTTTCTGACCGAGGAAGCGCATGCCCGTCATTATGAGGTGTGGGCAGGCATCAGGACCACCAGCAGCCGCAAATACTTGCAGGCAGAATGGGTGAACGTCCTGCCGCTCGACCTGACCGACGCCACCACGCTGCGCAGCCAGTTGGAGCGTTTCAAGGAGAAGTATGGCAAGTGGGATGTGGTGGTGCATGCCGCCGGAGCCACCAAGTGCCTCCATCCGGAGGATTTCATGACCAACAACTTCGAGTGCACGAAGAATCTGGTCGATACGCTCGTGGCGCTCGACATGATGCCGCGACAGTTCATCTACCTCAGCAGCCTGAGTGTGATGGGGCCCATCAAGGAAGAGCCAGTGGAGCCCCACGAGGTAGTGATACCACGTGGCATTCACGACTCCAAGTCGTTTGTGGAGCGTTTCACGGTGCAGCAGTCGGTCTATCACGACATCACCCTGACCGACAAGGCCCAACCCGATACAGCCTACGGTGAGAGCAAACTGAGGGCAGAAGACTACCTTCGCGGCATAGAAGGCCTCCCGCTGGTCATCATGCGTCCTACGGGAGTCTATGGACCTCGCGAGAAAGACTACTTCCTGATGGCCAAGAGCATCAAACGCCACATCGACTTCGCTGTGGGTTTCCGTCCCCAGGAGATCACCTTTGTGTATGTGAAAGACCTTGTAGGCGCCATTTTCGCAGCCATCGACAAGGGTGTCGAAGGAAAGACCTATCTGGTGAGCGACGGATATGTTTATTCTTCAAGGGCTTTCAGTGACTTGCTGCAGGAGAATATGGGCGTGAAGCGCGTGTTGCACGTGAAGGCTCCCTTATGGTTGCTGCGCACAGTCTCTGCGGTGTCGGAGTTCTGGTCGGGCTTGACGGGCAAGGCCGCCACGCTCAATGGCGACAAGTACAAGATCATGAAGCAGCGCAACTGGCGTTGCGACATCAGCGGCATGATCGACGAGTTGGAGTATGTGCCTCAGTGGAACCTCCAGCGCGGTGTGGAAGAAACAATCAATTGGTATAAGAAAGAAAAATGGATTTAAGCATCGTATTCAAGAAGAAAAGACTCAAGGGCCTGCTCAGTGCAGAAGTGGCGACATTGGCGTATATGATTTTCACAGCGGCGCTGATTGCCATCCACCATGCCGGCCTTCAGGATGCCTCTGCCTTGGTGATGAACCGTGTGTGGGTGTTTTTGGCCATGCTGGGTATCAATGTCGCATATTTGATCTACCCCTGCCGTTTGGGCGTCTGGGTGCGCATGATACTGATTTTCCTTACCTTGATTGTGTGGTACCCCGAGACCTATGATTTCAGCAGCCAATATCCCAATCTTGACCATGTGTTCGCAGGTTGGGACCAGGCGCTTTTCGGTTGCCAGCCTGCACTGGAGTTCAGGCAGTGGCTTTCTGGCGTGGTTTGGAGTGAGATGTTCAATTTCGGCTACTACGCCTACTACTACATGATGGCTTTGACCATCTTGTATTATATGCTATGCCGATACGAACGTCTCGATTGGGCTGGCTATGTGTTCATGGGGTCGTTCTTCATCTACTACGTGGTGTTCGATTTCCTTCCTGTGGCGGGTCCTCAGTACTATTTCCAGGCCATAGGCACGTCGGGCTACGAGAACGGCGCTTTCCCCCAAATGGGTTATTTCTTCAAGACCCATCTCGAAGCCATGCAACAGGAGGTGACGGGTGTGTTCAGCGGTCTGGTGGCTGGGGCGCAGGAGATAGGCGAACGCCCTACAGCAGCCTTTCCGAGCAGCCATGTGGGTATGAGCACCGTGACGATGATTCTGGCTTGGAAGAGTGGCAACCGCTGGTTGTTCTGGCTGATGATGCCCGTTTATGTGCTGTTGTGCTGCGCCACTGTGTATATCCGCGCCCACTACTTGGTGGATTCCATCGCCGGACTCATCACCGCCTTCCTCTTCTTCTGGCTCACCTCTTGGAGCTACAAGCACATAGGCAGAAAGCATTTTGAATAAAGGGGACTTCTATAAATTCCCCGTTCTTATAATCAAATAACAATGGAGAGCTTGATATGAACTCTTTCGTAAATGTTGGTCTTTCTT
>CAMOWU010000038.1 GCA_946628545.1 uncultured Bacteroides sp.
ATTCCTGCCGAACATGATCGCGTAGCATGTAGGAGGTTCGGCATTCCTGCCGAACATAATCGCGTAGCATGTAGGAGGTTCGGCATTCCTGCCGAACATGATCGCATGGAAAGAACGTGATTGTGCGGCAGGAATGCCGCACCTCCTATTAAGCGGAAAGAACATGACTGTGCGGCAGGAATGCCGCACCTCCTATTAAGCAGAAAGTACGTGGCTGTGCGGCAGGAATGCCGCACCTCCTATTAAACGGAAAGAACGTGGCTGTGCGGCAGGAATGCCGCACCTCCTATAAATTGTAGATACAATTATAATATTCATCGAATTTTGAGAAAATTTGCGGTGCTTTTGTTAAAAAGGATTAAATTGGCGAAAAACGACAAAAAAAGTGTTTGAAAAATTTTTTAGATACAAAAATCATCGTTACATTTGCATCGTATTTCATGGTATTAGATTTAAGACTTTCTTTTAAGGGATTGCTCGTGAGAGTAGTCCCTTTTTTTGATGCCAGACTGATGGAATGTGCTCCTTCTGGTCGTGAGGTTGCCTTGAATGACCGCAACCTCTATTTTTCCCATTCATTTCACGATTGATGCTGGAAAGTTTGTGGTTTTAATCGGAAATGATTAACTTTGCAAGATATTATTGAACTTTGAGCAAGTGAGAAGTCGGTCTGAAAGACCAATATCTCTTAGTCCACTTTTATTTATCATCAGCAAATGAAGATACTTAATAAATACATTTCTGTGGCATACGACTTGTATGTGAAGGACACAGACAACGGTGAAGAAGAAAGAACGGAAGGTTGCGACCGCCAACGTCCTTTGATCTTCATTAGTAAGATGGGGTTCGCGCTCAAGCCCTTCGAGGCACAACTTGAAGAGTTGGAAACCGGAGCTCAGTTTGATTTCACCATCCCCGCCAAAGACGCATACGGCGAATACGACGACGAGTTGGTGTTCGATGTGGATATCAACCAGTTCAAGCAGGCTGAGGGTTTCAGTCCCAGCCAACTCTTCGAAGGCAATGTCATCAGGGTCTATGGTCCCGACAATCAGGTGGCCAACGCTCTCATCCTGGAAGTGAAGAAAGACAGCGTGACGCTCGACCTCAACCATCCACATGCTGGCAACGACCTCCATTTCAAAGGAGAGATATTGGAGAACCGCCTTGCCACCAATGAAGAGATCGCCGCTTTTGTCAATATGATGAGCGGTGGCTGTGGTGGTGGCTGCGGCAAGTGTGGTGGTTGTGGCGGTGGTGACTGCCAAGGCAGCGACTGCGGTTGCGACTGCGAAGGTGGTGGTTGCAATTGTGATTCTTAATCAATGATGGGCCATCTATGAGGAATGTTTTTGGAAATATCTTCACCTTATCCACTTTTGGCGAGAGTCATGGTGAGGCCATAGGAGGAGTGGTTGACGGTATGCCGGCAGGCATCGACATCGACATCGACTTCATCCAGAGCGAGCTCAACCGTCGTCGTCCGGGTCAGAGCCAGATCACCACATCCCGTCAGGAGGCTGATCTGGTAGAGATCCTTTCGGGCGTGTTCGAAGGTAAATCTACAGGCTGCCCCATTGGATTCATCGTCAGGAACAGCAATCAGCGTTCGTCCGACTATGAGAACATGCGCCGCGTGTTCCGGCCTTCACATGCCGATTTCACTTATTTTCAGAAATATGGTATTCGCGACCACCGTGGTGGCGGACGTTCCTCAGCACGAGAGACAATTTCCCGCTGCGTGGGCGGTGCGCTTGCCAAACTTGCCTTGCGGCAGTTGGGCATCACCATTACCGCTTATACTTCGCAGGTGGGGCATATTGCGATTGAGCGCGACTACCATCAATACGACTTTGATGAGATCGAGCGCAATATCGTTCGATGCCCTGATCCGCAGAAGGCGACTGAGATGATAGAGCTGATCAATGCAGTGAAACAAGAGGGCGACACCATAGGTGGAGTCATCTCCTGCGTGGTGAGTGGTTGTCCGGTGGGGCTTGGAGAACCCGCCTTCGATAAGCTCCATGCCGCTTTGGGTTCAGCCATGCTTTCGATCAATGCTGTCAAAGGATTTGAATATGGTGAGGGCTTTGACGGTGTCGCAGCAAGAGGTTCAGAACAGAATGACATCTTCAGTTCTGATCATGGTGTGATCCATACGCTCACCAATCACAGCGGAGGCATCCAAGGTGGAATCTCCAATGGCAACGACATCTTCTTCCGTGTGGCATTCAAACCAGTTGCCACACTTCTGAGACCACAGCCTACAGTGGATGTGGATGGCAAGGAAACGACCTTAGCGGTGAAAGGCAGGCACGACCCTTGTGTCTTGCCAAGGGCTGTTCCCGTAGTGGAAGCCATGACGGCGATGACCATCCTCGACTTCTACCTTCTCAACAAAACCATCCAAATGTAGCCATCCTGTCCAACTCCCCTCCACTCGAAGGGGAGGAGTTGGAATGGGGTGAAACATATTCGAGCAATGCTTTAACAAACTGCTATAAACACCTAAAAATAAACTTACTATGTCTGTTAATAAAGTAATTTTGATTGGCCATGTGGGTGCTGAGCCAGAGATACGTTACATGGATGGTGGCGTATGTGTGGCTAAGGTACGATTGGCAACAAGCGAGCGGGGTTATACTCTTCAGAACGGAACTCAGGTACCAGAACGAACGGATTGGCACGACGTGATTCTATGGAGAGGACAAGCTGAATACGTGGAAAAATATGTGCATACTGGCGACAAACTTTACGTTGAGGGCAAACTCCAGTATCGCAAGTACACCGATAAACAAGGCCTCAATCGTACGACTGTTGAAATTATGGCCAACAACATAGAAATTCTGTCTTCTGCCCAACAGCGGAAGCAGAATGCTGAAGCCTCAAATACCCAGAACCAGACCCCTAAGACCGAAACCCCATCAGGCGACGGAGGCAAGGTGGCTGAAGATTTCGACTTCCCATTCTAACGACTCCCCTCCCATCTTGTGTGGGGATTGCCATCGTCGGGGTGGGAAAAAACTCCCCTCCCATCTTGTGTGGGGGATTGCCACCGTCGGGGTGGAAAAAACTCCCCTCCCATCTTAGGGGAAGGGTGGCCACAGGCCGGGGTGGGGTATCAAATTCATCACAATAAAAAACTAACGAGACAATGAAATTCATAGCTGGTCCTTGCGTCATCGAGAGTATGGAAGTGCTGGAGACAGTGGCTGCCGAACTTGTGAGGCTTCAGGACAAATATGGCATAGAGATTTATTTCAAATCGTCGTTCGACAAGGCTAATCGCACTTCGATTCACTCCTTCCGCGGTCCAGGTCTTGACAAAGGCCTTCAGATGTTGGGCGACATCAAACAGAAATACGGCCTTCGTTTGCTCACCGACATTCACGAAAGCTGTCAGGCCAGTGCGGCGGGCGAAGTAGTGGATGTGTTGCAGATTCCCGCTTTTCTGTGCCGCCAAACCGACTTGTTGGTATCGGCTGCCAAGACAGGCAAGACAGTGAACATCAAGAAGGCGCAGTTCCTCTCTGGACTGGACATGAAGTATCCTGTGGAGAAAGTGCGTGAGGCAGGCAACAACGACATTTGGTTGACCGAGCGTGGCAATATGTTCGGCTACAACAACCTCATCGTCGATTTCCGCAACATTCCCGACATGCTGACCATTTGCGACACCGTGGTGATGGACTGCACCCATTCTGTGCAACGTCCGGGAGCAGCTGGTGGCAAGACGGGAGGCAACCGTGAGTTTGTGCCATCCATGGCCCTGGCTGCTAAGGCATTCGGTGCCAACGGCTTTTTCTTCGAGGTGCACCCCGATCCCGACCATGCGTTGAGCGACGGTCCCAACATGCTTCGCCTTACAGACCTTGACGCAGTGATCGCCTCGATCTTAAAACAATGACCTTAAAGACCCTAAAGCCCCTAAGGACGTTAAGGACCTTAGAGACCTTAATGACCTTAAGGACTTTAAAGACCTTAAAAAGAACGAATAGATGATAATGGAAAATATCAATGTGAAGGAAATAGCTGCGAAATGTTTCCACGACGAGGCAGAAGCCTTGCTCGGACTCATTCCGCAGTTGGATGAAGGATTTGAGCAGGCTGTTGATATGATGTACCATTGCAGCGGTCATGTCATTGTCACAGGAGTGGGCAAGTCGGGGCATGTAGGAGCCAAGATGGCAGCCACCCTGGCCAGCACCGGCACCCCCTCATTCTTCCTCAATCCCCTCGATGCCTTGCATGGCGACTTGGGTATGATTACTGATGACGACATCGTGGTGATGATTTCCAACTCAGGCAACACCGACGAGTTGCTCCGTCTGGTGGATTGCCTACAGATACGCGGTGTGGCCATCATAGGCATGACAGGCAACCCCAACTCCCTTATAGCCAAGAACTCTAATGCCCACATCCGTGTGAGTGTGGAGAAAGAGGCTTGTCCGCTCAACCTCGCTCCCACGTCGTCCACCACTGCTGCCATAGCCATGGGCGATGCGCTGGCTTGTGTGTTGATGGAACTTCGTGACTTCAAGAAGAATGATTTCGCCCGTTTTCATCCAGGAGGCAGTTTGGGCTACAAACTGGTGACAAGGGTAAAAGACGTGATGTATAAGGGCAACTTCCCCATCTTGCCGATGCACATGCGTTTGGGCGACGCTTTGATTCACATCAGCAATGGCAAACTCGGTCTAGGAGTGGTGATGGATGGCGAGAAGATCATGGGTATCATCACCGATGGCGACATCCGTCGTGCTGTAGAGGGTGCTCAGTCTAATTTCTTCCAGCTGTCAGTGTCTGACGTAATGACCAAGACGCCAAAGACCATCGATCCCGATGCCAAACTGACCAAGATCCAATCGATGTTCCGCAAGTACAAGATCCACTCTCTGCTGGTGGTCGATAAAGACGAGCATCTCATCGGCATTGTCGATTACTTCGCCATTATGCAAGGGTAGCGTGAACGAGTCTCATTATTAATTAAAACAAACAATTGTCATCAACCCTACTAATACTGTTTTCACAATGAACTTTTTAGAAGAGAAAATTCTGAGCGACGGATCTATCAAATCCGGCAACATCCTGAAGATCGACAATTTCCTCAATCATCAGATTGATGTCGATATCATGCGACAGATTGCTTATGAACTGAAACGCCGTTTCAAAGGTGTGGCCATCAACAAGATCCTCACCATTGAGGCCAGTGGCATAGCCATTGCAACGATGATCGGCGATCTGTATGATGTACCCGTGGTCTTCGCCAAGAAGAGCGAGACCGCCAACAGTACCGACGACAAATACGTTTCCCACGCTTATTCTTTCACCCACAAGCGGATGAACAGTGTCTTCGTTTCACGTCCATATCTTCATGCCACCGATCGTGTGCTTATCGTCGATGATTTCCTGGCCGACGGTCAGGCAGTCCATGCACTGATAGACCTGGTGCATCAGGCAGGCGGTGAAGTGGCAGGCATTGGTATCGCAGTGGAGAAAGGACAGCAGAAAGGCGGGCGAACACTACGTGAGGAAGGCTATCACCTGGAGTCCATCGCCATTATCGAAGAGATGGACTGGCAGGCACAGACCATCAGGTTTCGCGAGCAGCCTCAGCATGACTTGACCAACACTCCCATTAAAGCCATTGATTGAACCCGTTAACCCAATCTTATTATGTCAACTACTAACAACAATCTTTATCAGTTGGATGGCCGAGTGCCGATCGTGCAGGCTATTCCCTTTGGCTTGCAACATGTTTTGGCCATGTTTGTGAGCAATATCACACCCATTATCATCCTCGCCAATGTTGTTGGCCTGGATTCCACTCTTAGTGCGGCACTGATTCAAAACTGCATGATCATTGCCGGTATAGGCACTTTAATTCAACTCTATCCCATCTGGCGCATCGGTTCTCGCCTGCCCATTGTGATGGGTATTAGCTTCACCTTCCTTTCATTGGCCATCTTCATTGGCACGACCCATGGCATGGGTACATTGATTGGCGCTGTCATTGTCGGCGGTGTGGTGGAAGGTGTGCTTGGACTGCTCGCCAAGTATTGGATACGCATCATCTCGCCCGTGGTTGCAGCCACCGTGGTGACTGCCATAGGTTTCTCCTTGCTTCCCATTGGTGCCAACTCTTTCGCCGGTGGACAAGGCGCTGCCGATTTCGGGGCATCCCACAATTGGATCGTGGGTACATTCACCCTTTTGGTCTGCTTGGGCTTTCAGGTTTTCGCCAAAGGTTTTCTCCGTTCTTTGTCTGTACTGATAGGTCTGATCGCTGGTTACATCCTGGCTGTTTGCATGGGTATGGTCAACTTTTCAGGCTTGCATCAAGTCGGTTTCATATCCCTTCCCACCTTCCTGCCCTTCAAACCAGAGTTTGATTTAGGAGCAATCCTCTCCATCATCGCCATCTACTTGGTGTCGGCTACAGAGACCATTGGCGACACCAGTGCGCTCTGTTCTGGAGCTATTCACCGCGCACCTACAAACAAGGAACTGGGTGCCAGTATTTCTTGCGATGGATTTGTGAGCAGTGTTGCCGGTCTTTTCGGTTGCACACCTATCACTTCTTTCAGCCAGAACGTGGGTTTGGCAGCCATGTCGGGCGTGGTCAATAGATTTGCCATTGGCACTGGTGCCTGCATCATGATTCTCGGAGGCATCTTCCCTGCTGTTGGCACACTGCTGACCACTATTCCTCAAGCCGTGTTGGGAGGTTGCACCATCATGATGTTTGGTTCCATCATGTTTGCAGGTTTCGGTATGTTGGCCAAGTGTGGTTTCAGCGACCGCAACATGGTGATTGTGGCTTTGTCGCTCAGTGTGGGTCTTGGATTCACTCAGGCTTCTGAGATGTTCAACATCTTCCCGCAAATCATTCGCACCGTGTTTGCCGAGAACTGCGTAGCTGTGGTGTTTATCCTCGCGGTAGTCCTCAACCTCGTGTTGCCAAAGGAGAAGGATCGTTAATGGTTATGGGTTGTTGAGGTGATTACACCGGGCTTGAAAGCCCGGGCACAGGGCTCATAGATACTCACGCTCAGTAGAGTCAAGCTTATTTGGACTCTGCTGAGCGTGAGCTTTTTAGGCATGCCTATGGGTTGTGAATAATTATTATTTTATTGAAGCATCGTTTTGATGAGGGTACGCAGGCTTCCCAGCCTGCGACGCGTCTGTAGGACGCGCAATTCATCATCGCAGGCAAGATGCCTGCGTACCCCGCGTGCTCAATGGTCAAAAATGCGATTAAGCGAGAGCAGAGTCGAACTTGTTCGAGCTATGCCGAGCGTGAGCATTTTAGGCGAAGCCAATGGTCAATGTTCAATGGTCAATGTTCAATGGTCAATGTTCAACGACTTCAAGTCTTTATCAAGAGAGCTGTTGCCGTAGAGGATTTCGAACTTTCCAGTCTTTTCGTGTACGGTGTTGGTTTCGGGGTCGAAGAATTCAAACGATTTGGGTGTGAGTGTGAGTTGTGCATTGACAGTTTGTCCAGCCTTCACATCAACCCTTTGGAAAGCTCTTAGTGATTTCAGGGGTCCTTCGGCATCGGAGAGATCGCGTAGATAAACCTGTACAACTTCCGTACCATCCTTTTTGCCAGCATTGGTGACAGGTACTGTCAGTTGATAGTCAGTGCCTTTTTTCTGCACTTTTGCCTCACCGATGCTGAATGTCGTGTAGCTCAGTCCGTAGCCGAAAGCGAAGAGCGGGTCATTGAAATAGCGGTATGTACGTCCTTTCATCGAGTAGTCCTCGAAGTCGGGCAACTGTTCGGATGACTTGTAGAAAGTGACAGGCAGTTTGCCGCCAGGATTGTAGTCGCCGAAGAGCACATCGGCAATGGCGGTGCCTCCTTCCTGTCCAGCATACCATACTTGCAGGATGGCATCGCAAGATTCACTCTCGGGCAGCAAAGCGATAGCAGACCCAGAGCAGTTGACAAAGATGACGGTCTTTCCAGCGTCTTTTAGTGCCTTGAGGAAGTCGCGCTGCACCTTGGGCAGTTCGATATGTGTGCGGTCGCCCCCTTTGAAACCATCGATTTGCACTGGCATCTCCTCACCTTCGAGAGCCGCAGATATACCTCCCACGAAGATGACCTTGTCGATGCCGTTGAGTTGGCGGATGATGGCAGAGTAGTCGATAGGCAGTTCCTTGGCGATATTGATTTTCATGTTCGATCCCCAAGTCTTCACATATTTATATTCAACTTCAATCTGGTACGACTTGCCAGCCTCCGCCTGTATCACCGTACGCGTAGGTGTGGTGCGCCAGGTGTGTTGACGCACTTTGCGCTCTCCATTCACTGTGACAGTGAAGTCGCCACACGAAGTCACGTTCACCACGTATTCACCTGCTTCTTTGGGGGTGAAAACCGTCTCGTACTTTGCAGAGAAATCCTCGATGTTCACTCCTGGTGCGAAGTTGTGCATGCCCGCTGTAGTGACAGAGAGTGGGGTAGTGTAGTACTCCGTTGTCACTGCCTTGCCATTCATGTCGGTGTTGTTCCAGAACGTACCTTTCACACCTTTCTTTCCATCCATGGCACAGCAGGACGCCATGAGGCAGTCGAGCACCTTGTCATCGGTCAGGTCGCATCCTGGCAGATAGGTGATCGCTTTCTGCTTTTGCCGGATGCCATCGAGGATGGTGACAGTCTGGTTGGGCGTTCCGTTGTAATTACCCCACATCAGAGGTGCGTCGTTGGCATTAGGTCCTACAACAGCCAACTTGCTTTTGTTCTTCTGCAATGGCAATACATCACCTTTGTTTTGGAGCAGAACGATGGACTGGCGTGCCATATCGAGCGAGATTTGCCGGTGTTCTTTGCACGACATCTTCGAATAAGGCACCTTCGACCACTCCACCAGTGATGGGTCGTCCATCTCGCCCAGGTCGAAACGACCCTCCAGCAAACGGACAACGTGTTTATCGACCTCAGCCTCGCTGATCAATCCACGTCGCACCGCCTCGGGAATGCTGCGGTAGGCGTAGCCATAACCACATTCCACGTCGGTACCCGCCAGTGTGGCCTTAGCAGAAGCATGGACTGCGTCGGACGACGACTTATGCGAGTCGTAAAAGTCGCTGATGGCTCCACAGTCGCTCACCACGAGGTACTGGAACCCCCATTCCTCGCGTAAGATCTGCTGGAGAAGACGCGTGCTGCCACAACAAGGGTCGTCGTCGAGACGCTGGTAGGCACACATCACCTCCCTGACCTTGGCGTCCTCCACCAGAGTCTTGAAGGCAGGCATGTAGGTTTCCCACATATCTCGTGGACTGACATCGGTCAGGTTGACAGTATGTCGCGACCACTCAGGTCCGCTATGTACGGCATAGTGCTTGGCACATGCCCACAGTTTCCTGTACTTGGCATTCTCAGGTCCTTGAAGTCCTCGTACCACTTGGGTGCCCATCACAGAAGTGAGGTAAGGGTCCTCGCCGTAGGTCTCCTGTCCACGTCCCCAACGAGGGTCACGGAAGATGTTGACGTTAGGGGTCCATACCGACAAACTGTGGAATTTCTGGTCCTCACCGCCATTGAGCATGCGCTGGTTGTACTGTGCACGAAACTCTGTGCTCGTAGCGTCGAACACCTTGTAGAGCAATTCGGGGTTGAACGATGCAGCCATGCCCACAGGTTCGGGGAAGACGGTGACATTTCCCATATTGGCCGCCCCATGCAGGGCTTCGCTCCACCAGAAGAACTTCTTGATTCCAAGCCGCGGTATGGCAGGACTCTCGTCGAGCATCAATTGTGCTTTTTCTTCCAGAGTCAGTCGGGAACAAAGGTCCACCGCCCTTTCTCTGGCAGTCAGGTCAGGGTTTTGGTATGGCAGTGTCTGAGCCATCACAGTGGCGTTGGCGGTCCATGCCAAAGCCATCATCAGTAGGTATTGCTTCATATATGAAAAGATTGTTATAATAAAGTTACTTGCTTTGTCAGTAAGAAAACGGCCTGAAGGGCCAATATCTCTTAGGCCAGGGCAACGCCTTGGTTTTGTTTCAGGGCGCTGTATAAAAGCATTGTATTTTCCCAAGGTGGTGCCCTGGGCTGTGTGATATATTGCCCTTTCAGGGCGATAACGACGATACCTAAATCAATCCGAAATTCGAATCATTCTGTTTGCAAAATTAGCGAATAAGCTTTGCAACACCTTACATTGTTGTTTCATCTTTTTTCCTTTTCGTTACAAAATCGAGATTTGCTTTTAGAAGGTGAATGAAACACAAATGGCTGATGCATTATGGTGTATGCATCAGCCATTCTGAAATATGCTTGATTTGCTTTTATTCGTCGTAAGCGCCGTTGATGGCATCGAGGGCAAGGAGTGTGCGAGGGAATCCGATGTAAGGAATCATGGCCGTCACCGCTGCCACCATCTTCGCCTTGGAGTTGCCCACATGCTTGTTGGCACGTGCGTGCAAGTCCATCAGTTTCTGTGCTCCACCCATGGAGGAGAGGAGGCAGAAGGTGTTGAGCTCACGCTGTTGTATGGTCAGTCCTGTGCGTGTGTAGAATCCTCCGAAGCTGTAGTTTGTGATGAACTCGTAGATGTGTTCCTGTCCAGCTGGAATGTTGGCTTTCATCTCTTCGATCACCTCTTTTCCGAAAGCCTCTTCAAGCACTTGGCGTCCTTTCTCGGTCCTGTTCTCTTCAGTGGTAGTCCCTTGGTCGTCGAGCGGCAGTTTGATGTTGTTGTTCTCAAACTGGTCGTTGAGGAAGAGGATGAAGTCGAGCATCTTGGAGAATCCGATGTAGGGGAATGCTTGATAGACAATCTCTCGAATCTCGCGTGGCTTCACTCCAACGTTCAAGCAGACGTTGACCATGGTCTGGAACTGGTGGTTTCCCTTGCTGCCAAGGGTTGATACCAGTTGCACCACACATCGTTCAGCCTCCGAGAGCTCAGTTGTGTGCTCCAGCAGTTTGTCGAATGCGAAGTTGTCGTAGAGTTCAGTTAACTCAGGATCGGTTTTCAACACGGTGACACTGTTGCGTGAGAAGAGTCTTCTAATCACCTGTCGTGCCTTTTCGGTTATTTTCACTTCCTTCATGATATGGTTTTTATTTTATTGTTAATTCATTGTCTTTTTCCAATCTATTGGGCAAATATAACGTTTTTTTCTTGATTGATGAATTTTTTTCGATAAAAATTCAATATTTCGTCAGAAAAACGACTAAGTGACGCCATCTGTTGATAAAAAACTTGTTCTATGAGATGGAATACTTTTTTATTTGTAAATTTGCATACACTGATTTTATAACCTCAAAATCATAATGTATATGGGAAAAATGAAATGTCCATGTAGATACATCTACGACCCAGACGTAGGCGATCCCAAGTAAGGCATCGCTCCTGGAACGAAGTTTGAGGACCTGCCCGATACATGGCGGTGTCCACGTTGCAAACGCAAGAAAAAGAAATTTGTCCCTGTTGAAGAATAAAAACATCTAAGCAATGGAAATCAACGACGACTGGAAGTGTCCGCGCTGCAAACGTCCGAAGGACAAGTTCAATCCAGCATAGACTCTGTCTTCATTCTCGATTTTCTATATTACAAATCTATCATTTGTGGGGATGCGGTGTGTTGCATCCGCTATGATTCGGACGCGACACGTCGCGTCCCTACAGCGAATATGAGTAAAAGATTATTATCGCTAATGTGCCTGCTTCTTGGCGTCTTGGCAGGGCAGGCACAAGTACAGTCCACATCTACTTTAGTAGGTGCGTGGTCGGGGCAGTTGGATGCGGGGTTGGCGAAACTAACCTTGGTGCTCCATTTGCAACAAATAGACGGTGAAGTGGTAACCACTCTCGACAGTCCCGACCAAGGTGCCAAGGGCATACCTTGCTTCACGGAGTATCTATCTGACGACTCCGTAGCAGTGAAGGTGGAGTCGATCAACGCTGCTTTTCGCGGCAGGTTGGATGATGGTAAACTGGTAGGCATTTTCTCCCAGAACGGTGTTTCGTTACCCCTTGAACTGACTCCTGGTGTGGCGGTGATGAACCGTCCTCAGCATCCTCAACCTCCATATCCATATCAGACAGAAGAAGTAGTTTTCCACAACCATGCCGATAGTGCCACCTTGGCAGGAACGTTGACTTATCCTGTAGGTTACAATCCCAAATCCAAGAAACGTCCTATGGTCGTGTTGCTCATTTCCGGTAGCGGACAGCAGAACCGCGACGAGGAACTGATGGAACACAAGCCTTTTCTGGTCATTGCCGATTATCTGGCACGTCAAGGCATTGCTGCCTTGCGCTACGACGACCGTGCCACAGGTGCTTCTGTTGGAGGCGATGTGAAGAATGCCACCACGATGGACTTCATGCGTGATGCAGCAGCAGGAATTGATTTTCTGCGAGGTCTGAAGAAGTTCTCCAAAGTGGGTGTGCTCGGACATAGCGAAGGAGGGGCGATTGCTTTCATGCTTAGTGGAAAGGGGCAAACCGACTTTATCGTCACTTTGGCAGCTCCTGGCGTTCAAGGCGACACCCTGCTTGCCGCCCAGACCAACCGCATATTGGAGTTGTATGGAGGTATTCCAATGATGACGACGGATGCCTATCGACAGCAACAGACTATCAAGCAGAGCCCTTGGCTTAGGTGGTTTATTGATTATGATCCCTCCGACGACATCAGAAAGACCCGTTGTCCAGTCTTCGCTCTCAATGGCGACCGCGACTGTCAGGTCATCTCTTCACTCAACCTCACTGCCATCCGCCAGTTGCTGCCTGCATCGAAAAAGAATGTGGTCAAGGAGTATCCTTCGCTCAACCACCTTTTCCAGCACAGCAACTCAGGTCTGGTCAACGAATACCGCGAGATAGAGGAAACCATCTCGCCCGAGGTGCTTTCCGACATCGCAGAATGGCTGAAAGGACTCCCATTTTAACTTCCATTTTAACTTCCATTTTAACTTCCCCTTTAACTTCCAATTTAACTCCCATTTAAAAATTATGAAACAATTTGTAATCAAGGCCTATGATGGCGAAGGTATGCTCGACAAGAGGATGGAGGTTCGTCCCCGTCACTTGGAAGGCATGACAAAATTAGGTAAGCACGTCGTTTGTGCTGGTGGTTTGCTGGATGATGCCGGCAAGATGAAAGGCTCGCTCATGGTGATGGAATTTGAGACCCGTGGAGAGCTTGATGACTACATCGCCCATGAACCCTACGTAGTGGAGCATGTGTGGCAGACTATTGAAGTTGAGCCCCTGAACGTTGTACTCATCAAAGGAGAAAAATATCAGTAGGTATTTTTCCGAAAGAACAAATCAAGGGCGACTTCTGTAATTTGTCTTCTATAAATATGCATTAGTCACCTAAAAAACATGTTTCATCCATTGAAAATGGAGTGCACTCTCATTTGAGGGTGCACTTTCTTTATCATGTGTTTTTTTCCCTAAAATATTAGAAAACTCCTGTTTTTTAGAAAGTTTTATTCAAAAAAAACTGTTAAAGAATTTGTAGAAAAATGAAAATCTCCGTAATTTTGTATTCAATTGGATTTTGTGTATATCATTAAGACCTTTCTTTTAGAATTGTATAGTCCTTTCCACAAGGAATGAAAACATAAAGTTTAACGTTCTGAGGTGTATTTTGAAGCGTGGCATATACGCTATTTGAATGTGATTTGAATGTAATTATTAAACCTGTTTAGATAGAAATAAAGATGAGGAAGTTATTTTTTGTTTTCGCCGTGATGATGGCGATAGGTGGTATTGTACCCTTACATGCGCAGGTGATGAAAGCCGCTGATTTGGAGAAGTATGCCAAGGAGAGATATGGTGAGAAATGGCTTGATGCCGCCGCCAATCTCGCCAAAGACATCACACTCGACAAGAACCAGAGTCTGACCTACCAACAAGTCATCGAGGCTCCCGGCAAGACCAAGCAACAGCTCTATGTTGCGCTCAACTATTGGGTGATTGCCACTTTTAAGGACAAGCAGGCCATCACCCTCAACGACAAGGAAGCAGGCTGCATCATTGTGTCATCCACCATTTCCGACATCGTTGAACACATGGGTACGCTCAACAAGTATGCAGTCAGCATCACACCTGTTATCCGACTCGACATCAAGGACGGAAAGATACGCGTCACTTATACGGTGCAGAACTACGACATCCTCGCCGACATATCAGGTGGTTGGCTCAGTCCTACCGACAACGGCAAGAAAACTGCTGGTGACTCCAAGCGCAAGGAGGATGACAAGACCAACGCCAACCTCTACGACGAGCAGTGGGAAATCGCCAAACACTATCCATTTGTGGAGAAAGACCCTCAGAAGCGCACCTGTGCCAAAGCTCTTGTGATGACTCACGCTTATTCCAACGCCATCATGGACAAGGTGGAAGAAGCCATCAAGAACGGACTCGTAGGAAACGAGGATGATGATTGGTGAGTAAAGAGTTAAGAATTAAGAGTTAAGAATTAAGAGTTAAGAATTAAGAGTTGAGGTAACTACGCAGCGATTCGGTACTTAAAGGTCGCTTCGCTCAAAATTATAGGGAAATTTTTAGGAAAATTTGAAGAAAAATCCCCTTTCATTCTATTTTTCTATTTTTCAATAATTTTGAATCTAATTTTTCGCTCATTATGAGCATAGCGACCCCAACAGAGTGTAGCTGAGTCGTTAAGAGTGAAGAAAGAATCAAATAAATCATCAAATTATATTATTCACTATGAACAAATCAACAGCGAACTTCTTGACGGGCAAAGGCCTGTCTGTTCAGAGGATTGTGGGTTGGATGATGTTGTTCCTGCTATGGGCGATGCCTTCATCGATGAATGCCACCCATGTGGACGACATCTGGAACTACAGCATCATCTATAATCCGCCTGATGTGATTACGATGAAACTCGCACTCTACGACTGCGACGGCGCCGACTGCTGGGTCAAGGACGGCTACGTCTATGTGGAAGCAGAGGGTGAGAGCTCGAAAAAGACAGTGCTTCACTACAAAGCCGAGACCGACATCAACAACGACCACACCTACAACAAGGCGAAGTTTTCCACGGGTGTCAATGGTTCGGTGCAGATTGTCCGAAACATCCAGTACGGTAATGAGGTAGTGACGCAAACTGAGCGGACCATCAATATCTATCGTCCGAGCAAGAAGCAGTCTTACTTTGACGTGGAAGTGAAATGGACCATTCCCAATGAATACCGCGGCAAGAAACTGAAATTCTCTTACTCTATCAACCGTAACGGTAATTATCGTTCAGATGAAAAAGTGCAAGGACTTGAACCTATAGAATTCAGCATCAGCCAAATGGACGCCTTGGTCGTTCCCGAATGGCTTACCCCAATGCTGGCATACGAGAAAGCCAACATGGGTAACATCATGGTGCCTTGGATGATGGCCACGGGCAATATTCACAAAGTCACCTTCCACTATACTGACAATGACAAAAACTCGCATACCGTTGCTCTCGACACAACCTCAAGCGGTTTCGTCTATATGCCATGCGACAAGCCCTTGAGAGATTGCTACTTGGAGGTGAATTATTCCGACACGGAGAAGAAAAGCCGCACATCGAAGTCGGATGCCATCGATTTCCCGATTCTGCATACAGCCAAGAACCTGAAGGCCGCACTGATGCCTGATGGTACTGCCATCCTGACATGGGAAATCGATTTCCCGTCGTATAAAGACGTGATGGACGCCGATATGTGGGAAATACAGCGCTGCATAGGCAATGACGCGTCAGACAACAAATGGCAGAGCATCGGACAGATCACTTACGACAACGACTCGACCAGTTTCACCTTCACCGATGCCACACTTTTCGCCGCCTACCAAAGCGATTCCGTGGTCTATCGTGTACGGCGTGCCAGCACGGCGGTATGGGGTTGGAGCCACGCCGCCGGTATGGCCAGGACATCATTCACCAACAGGTATTATCTGCCATACGTCGGTCTGGCTACAGTAACCAAAGACCCGACATGGGGTGTCAACGACCAGCACCAGGTCAACATCCAATGGGAGATGCGCAACTCACCGCTGAAATCATACGACCTCGACGGGCGATTCATCCTGCGCAGCGCAGAGGACTGGGAAACGTTTGCCGCTTTGGTGGAAAATGGTAAGACTGACTTGAACGCAGTGATGTATTCCGACATCAACCTCGGTTCAAGGCAGACGATGGTGGGTACTACCACCCATCCTTACCGTGGAGTGTTCGACGGCAATGGCCATACGTTGACGTTCAACTACAAGTTCGATATCAATGAGAACGTCTATGACCAGGATTTCAACAACCATTCGGTCGCTCCGTTCGCATTCGTGGATGACGGTGTCTCCATCAAATACCTCCACACAGCTGGAAGCATTGCAACCAACTCCAAGTTCGCAGGTGGTATCATCGGTATGATCGTGAGGGTGAATGAATCGCAGAAAGTCGAAATCACCTCCTGCCGCTCTTCGGTGACCATCAACTCTACAATCAAAGGCGACGGTACACATGGCGGACTGATCGGAGTATCAAGGAACGACCGTTCTGCTGTTGACATTGTTATTGCCAATAGCCTCTTCGACGGCAAACTCATCGGCAAGGAAACAGATTCATGGGGCGGCTTTGTCGGTTGGACCTACTGGGGCGCTCGTGTGAACATTCGAAACTGTTTCTTCAACCCTCAGGCTGTAGATATCAACCAGAATGGTTCTTACACCTTGTTCCGTTCCTCTTATAACGGATCAAACAATATCGTCAACACCTACGCCTCCACGTTCCTCAATAGACAACAAGGTATTAATGCCGAATCCACAAACCTCCAGACATTAGCCAACAACCTTGGTGAGGAATGGACTGTATCGGCTAATGGCGTTGTGCCACTCGTGGAAGTTAAAGACTACGACCGCCAGGACACATACACGGCAGAAGGACGTTTCATCATCCACAATGCCAACGACTGGCAGACATTCTGCAATCTGGTCAACAGTGGTCAGACCAAGCTCAATGCAGTCATGGCCGACAATGTGGACTTGGGCGATGTGCAGTCAAAAGTGGGTATTTGCAACATTTGGAGGGACGAGGCGGTGTATCAAGGCGACTTCAATGGCAACGGCTACACGCTGACAGTCAACTATGTGGATACAGATAATAAATCCACAGCCTGTGCCCCTTTCGCTGAGATCGGTGGTGACTGCCGTATTCACGACCTCCATGTGAAAGGTAGTATCTCCAGTGCCGCAGAACGGACAGCCAGCCTGGTCGCCAATATCAAAAACGGCAATGTGAGGCTGGAGAATATTGTCAGTGATGTAAGTGTTTCTTATCATAGTTCCATACAAGCTTACAACAATGTTTTTGGCGGATTCATCGGGGAAGTCAGAAATGATATTCAACTTGTATCCATCAAGGATTGCGTTTTCTACGGCTCCCTGCAGTGTGATGGAGATCGTGTTCCGGACATTGGCGGCATGATAGGCTGGCAGAATGGCTACTGCACTGTTTCTCTGTCGAATGTGCTGTTCGCTCCCCAACTCATCCAGTCAAATATACCTCATCAATCTCCACATGCTTTTATCACAGGACACAGTGGCGCAGTCTGCACTCTCAGTAATTGTCTTTCCACTTATACGGGTTGGCCATTACAAGAAGGCGCAACCGATGCCAGCCAGATGACCGCTTCCGCCATCGCAGGAAAGATGGGGTCGGCCTGGACTGTGGAGGAAGGCAGAGCCGTTCCCGCAAATGCGGTGAAGAACAGTGGTGAGGATGCCACTGGCGACATCGCCGTATGGGATGAACGCGCCAAAATGACCGTTCACACCAATATGATTGCTGCATCGGGCGAGGTTGTCCACACCAGCCAGCGCGATGTCAAACCTGATGAAGTGAAGGCAGGCAAGTTGACCATGCCTCTGGCTAACACCTGCGTCGATTACGAGTTCTACCTCACCGTCAATCGTGAGAGCTCACCGCTCTATATCGGTTTGAAGAGTCGCGAAGACTCTTATTCCACTGCCATTGTGAAGACCGAGACAGGCGACGACGCCAATTATGAGTTCAATCTTAATGGCGAGGTCACAGCGCTGAACGCCACGCAACAACAAGCCAGCGTACAACTCAACTGGATAACCAACAACCTGGCAGTCGATTATTACCGTGTGCTTCGCCGTGACAAGACCGATACCACGGGCAAGGTGGATACACTGGTGACTAACTACACACAGAAGCAGTTCATCGACCTGACACCTCAGCCACAGCATGTCTATACCTACCGTGTGGAGGCCATTGTGGATTGTGAGGGACAACACCTCACCTACGCTGAATGCGACGGCTATTGTGCCAAGACCGGTATGGTGCAGGGCTACGTACGTCTGGCTGACGGAACCGCAGTGGCTGGTGCCACAGTGGTGGCTGAACCCTCAGCGGCTTCCCATATCAGTGGCGCTGTCACCCGGAGCACGGTGACCGACGAGTCCGGATTCTTCCAGATCGACAGTCTGATTTACCAGTCTGCCGGCTCCTACGTCATCACGGTCACAAGGAAAGGCAATGAAGGCCAGGTAGGTTCCCACACCGTGAATTTCACCGAGTACAGCAACTTGACCTCCGACCTTATGTTCTATGTCGAAAGCTACTACACCTACTCTGGCGTCGTGATGTATGAGGGGTCCAGCATCCCTGTCCTTGGAGCGCAGTTCAAACTCGATGGTCAACTGATTACCAAGAGCACGGGTAAAGACAAAGGCAAGCCAGTGTCCACCAACTCGGCGGGTGAGTTCTCGTTGAGCATTCCAAAGGGCACCCATACAGTGCAGGTGGTGAAAGACGGACACGTGTTTGCTGACAACGGCTTCCTGATCAACCATAATGCGCCGGCAGGTACTGACAGTACAATGTATAACTTCCAAGACAATGTCTATGAAGCGTATCTCTGGGATCAGACCCGTGTGACCCTTCGCGGAAGAGTGGTGGGTGGAAAAGACCAAGGCTCACTGCCTTTAGGCCAGTCGCTCTCGACAAACAACCTCGGCGACAGCATACGCATCGTCATGCAACTTGAAGGCGACAACACCTCCTTCATTGTCCGTGACCAAAAGGATGAGACCATCCGCATGCGTGACTCCATCTATGCCCACGGGGTAGATGACACCACCCGAGTGGTGTCGAACCGACACACCATCACCATCTCGCCCGATAACAAGACGGGTGAGTTCCAAGTGCCTTTCTATCCAGTGAAGTACAAGGTGACCGACATCTACTGCAATGGCTATGCCACCCTCTTCCAGGCCGGCAAGGTGGGCGAGACGCTCGACCTCACCGACAACGTCCTCGGCGACACCGTCACCTACAACCGCATCTACCATAAACCCGCGACCCTGAACTATGAACAGTTCACAGGCTCCCAGGACAGTTATTTCGGTCTGAAGGAATACAAGGCCCAGGACAATATAGGCAATAACGTGACTGTCAACTTGTGGAAAAACGGGAAATACACGTTGGGGTATCCTGTCTTTATGGGAGGCAGCCCCGTACTGCTCACACTTTCCGCACGCGAGGAATATTTCTATAATAATGTGGAGAAAGACGCTCCTGACGATATCGTCCTCTTGAGTGGAGGTACTGTGTATCTCCACAACGGACTCATCGACGCAGAGCATACCGACTCCGTGCAACTCGATGAGGAGGGTAAGGCTACTTATCTGTTCACCCCTCGCAACACCACATTCATCAATGATGGAGACAATGCGCTCAAATCGTTGACTTTCACACTGCTTTATGACGACACTTACTACGACATCAATCCCCTCAAGGCTTACGTGATGGACGTGAGGGAGAAGTCGCAAGGCAAGCGGTTGCTTGTCTCTGGCACACCTCACCTTGTGGATATCCTGCGCGACCCGCCTGGCAGCGAGAGCTGCGCGTTCATCGAGGAAGGATCGAAATTGAAGTATGGCTATAACTACAACTTCACATTAGAACTCGGCTTCAATATAGAACTCAAGCAAGGCAGTGGATCCGATTACTATACGGGTGCTTGGGCTGGAGAAGGCAGTGGAACGGCAGCCGGTGAAACCAACAGCACGGAAAGCACTTCACTATTTGATATTGGAATCGTCATGGGCTATCATGGCGGATGGAACTACTCTTACGAACTCGAGACAACAAAGAAAATCGAGACGTCCTCTAATGTGAAAAGCGTGGGTGCATCTGCCGACGTGTATATCGGCACGACGGAGGAAACGGTGATTGAGGACGCCATTGCTGTGCGTGTCGTGCCGGAATCGATGTACAAATTGCTCATGCCTGCCATGGGCAATTCTTTCAATCTCGGTGGAAAGACCTACGAGGTGAAACTCGGCACAGTCAAGCTACTGGCTGAAGGAGAGGATGCTGACGGCAACAAGGTTTATCTTATCCGAGATGAAGTCCTGAAAGCATCCCCGCGTATCAAATCCTCTTTCTCCTATTCCCAGGAGTTTATTGAGAGTGAACTCATACCGCAGTTGTTGCGTGTGCGTGAATCCATGATGCTGCCTGTAGGAACATCAAAAGAAGAGGCGCAAGCACAGGCCAAACGGCTGAAGAGGCCGGTATATGTGAGCAAGGTAAGTTCCGATAATCCTTATTATGCAATGGCTAACGACAAGGGCGAATACACCTATACCCAGTATCTGCCTGAAGGCACCACGATGGTCTGGCCCGACTCCATCGCTTCGCTCAACAACGAGATTGTGGCATGGATAGGATTCCTCGCCACCAATGAGAAAGAGAAACTGATGGTGAGCGAATCCGACAAGTTGGAGAGCATCAGTTTCGACGGTAACAGCAAGGTGGAGTATGAGGAGGCATTCAGCTATGCGCTTGAGAAAGAAAACTACATGAAGATCCCCCTCATCAGCAGTGGCTCTGCCTTTGGTGATGACTTTATGGGGAAACTCGTGAAGAACCTGATTAAGCCTGATGACGGAGAAGTGACTAAAGAGATAAATGATGAAGGCAAGACTACCGAGGTGGGATTCAATGCCGCGGGCAAAAAATTGTCGCTGCATTTCAAGCCCATATTCTCCTATGACTTCAACTATATGAACACTTCGGCGGAAGAGTATGCCAAGAAGACTGGCTTCTCCCTGAATTGCGACCGCCAGTCCTACCTGATTGTGGATGTCTATCGGAGCAAGGTGGATTTGACTGATTATCAGAAGAAAATCAACGACGGTGACATGAGCGTGGTCTATAAGTATTCCGAGGAGTTCAAGGATAAGATACGCTCTGGAGCAGTAGGCACCAACCAGGCCATCACCTATATGCCCTACGATGCCAAGACCTATAGCAATTTCATCTTCCGCACCCGTGGAGGCGCCACAAAGAAACCCTACGAGGATGAACGCCTGACGCAGTACTACAACCGCGGTGCTGTTTTGGATGCCAAGACCATCGCGATCGACAACCTGAAGATCTGGACCGACCAGGCCACTGTCAGCAACGTGCCTTACGGCGAGCCGGCGCGCTTCACCATCCACCTCTGCAATGAGACCGAGGCACCCAATCTCGCCACACGCCCGTTTGAATTCTACCGGGAAGAGACAGACGACAATGCCAAGGGAGCAAGAATCATGGTTGACGGCATGCCACTGACTCAGTCTGGCATGAATGTTTGGCTTGAGCCCAACACTGTGGTTGACAAGCAGGTGGAGGTTTATGCCGGCACGGAATTCGACTACGATGACCTTTCCATCGCCCTTTGGGATCCGGAGGATTACTACCGCACGAACATACAGAATATATCCGCGCATTTCCTGCCTTCTGCCGGCAAGGTGAGCATCACGTCGCCTGGCGACAAGTGGGTCATCAATACTGAATCGCCCTACAACAAGGACAGGGAACAGCACTACATGCCAGTGAGAATCGAGGACTTCAATGTCAACGCACGTGGCTTCGACCACATCGAGCTGCAGTACAAACTCTCTACCGAGGGCGACAAGTCGTGGGTGAATGTCTGCTCTTACTACAAGAGCGATTCCCTGATGCAACTGGCATCGGGTGAGCGCAAACTCATCAAGAACGACGGATATATCGACGACGCCATTTTCTATGGCGAGAAAGACCCCGTGGAGCAGTACTACGACCTCCGCGCCGTGGTTTATTGCCGTCATGCCGGTGGATACATCACTTCATCATCACCTGTTCTTTCAGGTGTGAAGGACACCCGCATACCAGTGCCGTTCGGTACTCCCAAGCCCGTCAACGGCATCCTCGACATCGGCGACGACATAGTCATCTCCTTCTCAGAGCCTATAGCCGGAAACTACCTGTCGAAGGTCAACAACTTTGAAGTGATGGGTACGACGAACTCCGACGACATCTCTCTCTCCACGGCCATGCGCTTCACAGGCAAAACCTTAGGATTCAGTCAAGTAGAGCGCAGCCTGGCCGGCAAGAGCTTCACTTTCGACGTGATGCTCAATCCAGACCACAACAACAAGACGATGGCCATCCTCTCTCATGGTAATGGATTGCACAAGCTTGTGATTGGTGTCGCTGCCGACGGTCGTCTAGTTGCCATGATGGAAAACCAGTTAGCATACAGTGACAAACCTGTGAAATTCACTGGTTTCCACCAGGTGGCCTATAGTTTCGAGTTGAAAGACGACCTCACAACAGACGTCACCTTCTACGATGGATCAGAGGAAATCGGAAGAGTCAATCTCAAAGAGCCTTACCAAGGTTCAGGATTCATGTACTTTGGCAACGACATCTTTCAAGCCTACAACTACGAAGAAGCGCTTGATTTTGAGCCTTACGAGGGAGGTATGATGGAGTACAGATTCTGGAACACAGCCATGTCGTCGAAACAGCTTAAGGCCTATTCCCAGAAGTTGCTCACAGGATATGAGCTCAACCTCATCGACAACTATCCCTTCAACGAGGGCACAGGTGAATACACCTACAACAAGTCTGTGGGTGGAGGCGACCTGAATGTCTTCGGCTCATCGTGGATTGTGCCTCAAGGCATCAGCCTCAAACTCGATGGAGAAAAGGGTGTGAAACTCAATGGCGATTATTTCGACCGTGAGGAATTCGAGGACTACACCCTGATGTTCTGGTTCAACACCCCAGATCGTGATGGTACCCTGATGTCAAATGGACTTGGAAAAGACGAGCCCAACAATGGCATGCATTTCTTCATCGGCCTTGAGGATGGACAGTTGGTTTACCGTTCCTCTGGCGTGGAAGTGAAGTCCAATGCGTATGTCACTTCATCGAATTGGCATCATTACGCGATGACTATCTGCCGTTCCCGCAATGTGGGCAACATCTATCTTGACAACAAGTTGATAGAGACTTTTGCTGTTGATTCGCTTGGCGGCATTGCAGGTGATGGTCTGTTGGCTGTAGGTGCCACCTACACTGACGAGAAGACCGCCACATTGCCCCTCAGCGGAAATATCGACGAAATAGCCATGTATGAGATGGTATTGCCAGAGAATCTGATCAAGACCTACTCTTCTTCAACACCAACAGGTCAGGAGATGGGTACCATGGTCTATCTGCCATTCAGCAGGGTGGAGAAATACGGTGACAACCAGACCGACCTCCAGCCCATCGGTATCAGCATCAAGAAGTACAAGGACAATCAAGGCAACATCTCAGAGACCCGTCAGGACACCATCATTGACAGCAATGTGATGTACGCCCTTGCAGACCGAGCCAACTATGCACGCATGAACGACCGAGGGAAGATGGGCAACCTGGCTTACTCATACGTGGTGGATGGCCAGGAACTGCTGCTCAACCTTGATGTTCCCGATGCCAGCATCGAGAAGACCAATGTCTATATCACCGTGAAGGACGTAGCCGACCTCAATGGCAACCTCACTGCTTCTCCTGTGGTGATGGATCTCTACGTCTATCGCAATCCATTGAGATGGGATTTGAAACGATTGGATATGTCGCTGGTCTATGGCAAAGGCGATACCTATGGGGTGAAGATCAAAAACTTGAGTGGCAAGCGCGAGAGCTATACGCTTTCCGGTCTTCCATTCTGGATCACGCCATCGAAGACTGCCGGTACGATTGACGCCCTTGAAGAGGAAATCATCTACCTCACCATTTCGCCCTACATCAATATCGGCAACTACAACGAGAAGATGTATCTCGTAGGCTCCAACGGCATGACTGAACCTCTGCCCATCAGCGTCGTTGTACGCGGTAAGGAACCTGAATGGGTTGTCAGCGATGCACTCAAGTCGAAGAATGTCACTATGCATGTGGTGGGACGCGTCTCAATCAACAATAATGTGATGCACGATCCCGATGATATGGTGGCAGTCTTTGGCGACAACCATGAGGTGCTTGGAGTGGCTCATATCGATGTGGACCAGACAGCATCAGCCAACGAGGCTTTGGTCTTCCTCACTATTTATAACCATGCCGATACTCCAACAGAACTCCAATTCGAGTATTACGACGCCTCGACAGGAAAGATTCATGTGGTATTCCCTGATTTCGAAAAATATCCAGACGACTTGACCTTCTCAGCCAATACCGTTCTTGGTACTACCGTCGATCCTCTGGTGCTGAGTGATTACTTATTCATGGTTCAGACCATACCTCTCAAGAAAGGCTGGAACTGGGTATCCTTCAATGTGAGGCCGCAAGACACCACCGTGGATGAATTGCTCAGCAATACAGCTCAGTGGGAAGTAGGCGATGGCATTGAAGTCATCAACAGCGACGGAGAACCATTCCAGTTCACTTACAAGGCGAAGAAAGACCCAGACGATCCCAATAAGAAAATCTATTTCTGGGATCATGGCAACGACTCTGTCAAGATCGACAACACGCTCATGTATCGTGTTTATTGCAACAGCCCCAAAACAGCGTATATGGCGGGATTAGATTGGAATACCACCCTCACAGTGAAGCATGGGTGGAACCGCATAGCCTACCTGTCCACCATCAACCTGCCTCTCACTACGGCTCTGGCCCAATACACAGAATATGGATCAGAGGGCGACATGATCAAGTCGCAGGATGAGTTTGCAGTCCTCAATGTGATCAATGATGCGAAGGTGTGGAAGGGATCGCTTAAATTCCTCCGCGCCAGTGAGGGTTATATGCTCAAGCGAACGGCTTCAGATGAAGTGAATTTCAGTTATCCTGTCTATGGAAGCAACTCCCGTTATGCTGGCGACCAGACTTTAGCCCCGCAGCGCAATCCTCTCTACGAGGTGAGCATGGCCAACAACATGAATGTCATCGCCATAACCGAAGGAGTCGAACTTGAGGAAGGCGACCATCTGGTGGCCTACCACGGTGCTGAAGTATGCGGTGTGGCAGAAGCTGATGAGGACGGCATCTTCTACCTCACAGTGGAAGAATCGGCCAACAGCGCTTCCAACGATATCCAGTTCTCCATCGAACGCGATGGCGAGGTGGTGGCATTGACAGGACAGACCATGCGCTACGTCAGCGATGCAGTCGTGGGCAGTGTGCCAGAACCGACAGTCATCAACTTCGTTCCTGCTGACCAGTTTGCCGATGGTGAATGGTACACCATCCAGGGCTTGCGACTCCAGTCGCGTCCAACGACCAAGGGTGTGTATATCTACCAAGGCAAGAAAGTGTTTATCAAGTAATGTTGCATCCAGCGATGTATGAGGCCCGCTCTTTTGGCAGTGCCTCGTACATCGCACATAGATAATCAGTGAACAATGAATAAAATCAATTTGATGCTTATGCTGGCAGCTTTCGCGTTGATGTGGAGCTGCAGTTCCGACGATGATGATCCAGAAGTCGTGGATCCAGTAAACTTTACAGAGACACAACTCACGCCAGGCAATGATGAACGTCCGTCATGGACGAAACCCGATTATCGTCAATTCCAACAAACCATGACCGTTCAGGTCAGACTCCAGGAAGCACTCAGCAGCTACATCACATCCCAAGATCTGCTTTGTGCCAAACTGGGAGATCAGATTGGGGCTGTGGCAGTGCCCAACGAATCGGAAATCGGGTACTATTTCCCATTGTCCATAGCCACCAACAAAAGCGATGTAATGGTATCCATCCATTACTATTGCGACTCCTTGCACCGCATCTTCAGTATCGAGAACTGGCGGAAATATGATGAAAGCATATCGCCACTCGATGAAGACAACGAGCCGTATCTGCTGGAATTTATCACCTCAGAAAAATCAGAATAGCCCAAACCAATGAAAAAGATTTATACCTTTATGGTAGCTCTCATGACTGCTGGTGCAGCCATGGCTCAGGATGTCATCGAAATCACAAATATCGATGATTTGAAGAATATTTCCTTGAACACGGACATCAACGGCCACTACAAGTTGATGAACAACATTGACCTCGCCGGTGAAGAGTGGATTCCTATCGGCAACAACCCCAACAGTGAAAGCGACTTGGGGTCTTTCAACGGTACTTTCGATGGCAATGGCTATACGATCAGTGGTCTGAAAATCTATTATGAAGAAGAATCGGAAGAGCGCATTGGCACTTATTTGGGCCTGTTCAGCCGTATAGGTTCCAACGGGGTGGTCAAGAATCTCACTGTATCTGGTGAGTTGACCGTTTTAGATACAGACGATGAACTCTCAGTCAATGTCGGTGCTATTGCTGGAGTGAACCATGGCTCCATCCTCGACTGCACCAGTAATGCGACAGTGAAGGTGATCTCTAAAAACAGTGATGGGGGAGGCATTGCAGGAGAAAATGCAGGACTCATCAACAACTGCGCATTCATTGGTGGCTCGGTAAAAAACACGGATTATGACCAAGTTGTCATTGGTGGTATAGTCGGAACCAACGAATCCAACGGTGTGTTGCAGAACTGCAAGGTTGATAATGCTGAAGTCAGTGCACGGGGTGGCAGCCAGAGTCTTGAAGGCATGATTTATGGTCAAAGTCTGGGCACTGTGAGCGACTGCTATTATGAGCAGAATGGCAACTTCACAATGGCAGGCCGCACTTTGTATCAGGACAATACGTGGAACACCATCTGTCTGCCTTTCAATCTCACCATCAGCGGTTCTCCTTTGGATGGCGCTACAGTGATGGAACTCGACACCGAGTCGATGGATGAAACGAATCCAGAGGTTTATGCCACTCGCATTGAAGGCGAGACGCTTTATCTGAATTTCAGGGAGGTGGATGCCATTGAGGCTGGAAAGCCTTATATCATCAAATGGGCTTCCGGAAGTGGTCTTCAGAACCCGACGTTCACAGGTGTCGCTATCGTGTCTGAATCTCCTATTGAGGTGACGAGCCAGGACGGTCATGTGACTTTTGCCGGCAATTTCCATTCCAAAGACATAGAAGATGCCGATGGCGATAAAACCCTCTTGTATCTCGGTGCTGCCAACACTCTTTATTACCCCAAGGCACCGATGAGCATCAACTCCCTTCGTGCTTATTTCCAGCTCAACAATGGATATGTGGCAGGTAATCCTGTACTTGCAGAAGAGCCTGTTGAAGTCGAGGCCAACCGTCTTACATTCCATGTCAGCAACCAAGCTACTGGCATCAACGACACGAAATGGTCAATGGGCAATGGTCAATGGTCAATGAATAATGGTCAATGGTATGACCTCAGCGGCCGCAGTGTGGATGCCAGCCAGCTCAAAAGCGGACTCTACATCAAGGACGGTAAGAAAATCCTCATCCGCCACTAATTGAGCCTGCACTCTTATCTTTCGAACACGAATCTCCCGAATCAGACGAATGTTTTTCATTCGTGCTATTTGTGAGATTCGTGTTTGTTTGATCATATAGCATCATCATGCTCTTTCCGAACACGAATCTCTCGAATCAGACGAATGTTTTTCATTCGTGCTATTTGTGAGATTCGTGTTCGTTATTCCGTGTTCGTCGTATATTCATGGCGTTTTTTCTCGTTTCCCGTGTTCATTTATGAATTTATTTGTAAATTTGCATGATATATATGACAATGAACCAATCAACCAACTCTTAAAGATGACACAAGAACTATTCAATGCGTATCGCACCTTTTTCGGTAAAGGCGATGCACTATATCGTATCTTCTCCCCCTACAGAATCTGCCCTTTGGGAGCACATGTTGACCACCAGCATGGACTGGTGTCGGGATTCGCTTTCAACTCAGGTATAGAATTTCTCTTCTCCGCCACCGAGACAGGCAAAGTGGAGATGTGCTCTCTCTCTTTTGAGGGTCTGATGACCTTCAATGTGAAAGTGCCTATGGAAGAGCGTCAGAAGAACTGGGGCGACTACCTGCGCGGTGCAGTGTGGGCTCTCCAACAAGACTACAACTTGAAAGTAGGAGTGAAAGGAGTGGTCAGTGGCAGTATGCCTATTGGTGGACTGTCCTCAAGCGCTGCCCTGCTTTGTGGTTTTGTGAAGGCCGTGGCAAAAGTCAACAACCTCGAGCTCGACAAGATGCAGGTCATCAACTACGCCTCACGCGCCGAACGCGAGTATGTGGGACTCAACAACGGTATCCTCGACCAAGCTTGTGTGGTGCTTTGCGAAGACAAAAAACTGCTCTACCTCGACACCAAGACCCAAGAATATGAACTCGTGCCTTTCGGTGACGGCAACCAACCTTTGCCCTTCCGATTCGGTATCTTCTTCAGTGGCGTGACCCGCAAACTCACAGGTACAGACTACAACCTACGTGTTTCCGAGTGCAAGACTGCAGCATGGATCATCGAGGCCTATCAGAACAAAACACTCAAGGAATTGCAAGACACTCGTCTGCGCGATGTCACCGAAGAGGAATTTGAACGATATGCCGAAAGAATGCCAGAACGATTCGCCAAACGTGCAAGGCATTTCTATACAGAGTGCGACCGTGTGGTGGCTGGTGTGGAAGCCTGGCGAAAAGGCGATATCAAGTCCTTTGGTAAATTGGTGTTCGAAAGTTGCGAGAGCTCAATGAACAACTATGAGTGTGGCTCACCCGAACTCATCGCCCTCTATAAGATTATGCGGGACGTGGATGGCGTCATCGGTGGCCGATTCAGTGGTGCCGGTTTCAAGGGTGCTTGCATTGCACTCATCGAACCAGGTAAGGAAGAAAACATCCGCGCCAAGGTCACGGAGGAATATCTCAAACTTTTCCCACAATACAAGGACTGTTTCCAGATCTTCTTCTGCGATCCATCCGACGGGGTAGATTTCCTGTAGGCCATTGAACATTGACCATTATTCATTGACCATTAGCTTCGCCTAAAATGCTCACGCGGGGTACGCAGGCATCTTGCCTGCGATGATGAATTGCGCGTCCTCCAGACGCGTCGCAGGCTGGGAAGCCTGCGTACCCTCATCAAACCGATGCTTCAATAAAACAATAACCCATAACAAAAAAAACATTCATACAAAATAATGAAAACTATAGTCATAGCCGCTGGCTACGCCACCCGTCTCTATCCTCTGA